>CAIKID010000054.1 GCA_903827345.1 uncultured Actinomycetes bacterium
ATTATTGCCTGCGCTGGTCTTGCAACACCTAGCCCCAAAACAGTGTCAGTAAATTACTTTGGCGTAAAAGAGTTTGTGGAAGGTCTCCTTCCCTCGCTCTCCGGCAGTAAGAATCCGCGCGTAGCTATCACGAGTTCTATGGCATCCCTGATGCCTAACTCGCCTGCACTTGTTGATGCCATGCTGGCAGATAATGAAAGCACTGCCCTCACGATAGCCCAGGGGTTATGCGATGAGGGTGCTGAGCAAGCCGCATTGATCTACGGCTCCACCAAGCGAGCTCTCAGTCGTTGGATTCGTCGCGAGTGCATTAAGCCAGCTTGGGCCGGTGCCGGAATTCCATTGAATGCAGTTGGTCCAGGAATTGTTGAAACTCCCATGGTCGCCGACATGATTGCAACAGCGGAGGCTAGATCTGCGATAGATGCAATGGTTCCCATGCCTCTGAATCACTATTTAAAGGCGGTTCAGGTCGCGTATTTATTGGTTTGGCTCACCAGTAAAGAGAATACCCACACCACCGGCCAGACGATCTACATAGATGGTGGATCGGACGCTGCTCTGCGGGGCGACAATATCTGGGATTAACTCTAAGCAGGCGCTCATCGATCTAACTTTCGCGTTGCGAGAGTATTTGAATGCGTAGATAATTCGACTATGACCTATGAGCTGCGAGATCTTAAAGACCAAGTAATCGTTATCACCGGCGCTACCGCCGGAATGGGCGCCGCCACCGCAAAAGAATTGGTCGAGCAGGGTGCGAAAGTTGTACTCAATGCTCGCAACGAGGCTCGTCTCCAGGAGATCGTCACCTCACTCGGTGAGGCTAACGCAATCTATGTGGCAGGTGATTGCTCCGATCCAGCTGTCAGCCGAGCTGTGGCAAAAGCAGCGATCGATAAATTTGGAACAATAGATGCCGTTGTGCCTAATGCTGGAATCGGCATGTATGGCTCTATCTTGGATTACAGCGATGATGAAGTTAACCGCATGATGCGCACAAATTATGAAGGCACCGTGCACATTATTCGCGCCTGTCTGCCAACAATGATTGAAAAGAAAGCTGGAGATATCGTCATCGTCTCATCTGTTGCGGGATTCCGTGGCGGCGGAGATGAGTCGATTTACGCAGGGACCAAGCATGCCCAAGTTGGATTAGCGGGTGGCTTAGATCGCGAACTCCGCGAAAAAGGTGTCCGGGTAGCACTCGTCTGCCCTGCAGGAACTGAGACCGAATTTGCCATCGGCGCCGGCCGAACCGCAGGAACGCCTGTCCTTGCCAGCTTCTTACGATCAGAAGATATTGCCTTTCAGATCACAACAATCTTGAAGCAACCTCGATCGGTACGCACTCACATTTGGACCTTGTGGTCAATCAACCAACAGTCTTAGGGGTTCAAATCACTGCGTTAATTCAGGAGATGTTTAGCTTGCGAGCTAAAAACAGGCGAAGTGTCTAGCCGCCACTCACCTGAAAATACCCTGATTTTCCGCTGAGAGATGTCAGAATTATTCCGCTCCCTGGTGCTAGCTCCTAACGCGGAATGTGGGTCTACATGCGAGAAGAACTACTCGAAGTACCTGAATG
>CAIKID010000055.1 GCA_903827345.1 uncultured Actinomycetes bacterium
CGCCTTGGCGGCTTTGCGCGAGATTTCTTTCTGAAAATGGAGAAAAGAGGATTTTGGTAAAGAGATTGATTGATGATTGATGAATTCCGATTGCTGATGTGCGCTTGATTGGCGCAGGGCTCACTTCAAGCTCACTTTTTGGGAAATCCTACAGGGGGAGAAGCCTTCAACCATCGGTGATCATCACCCCTCATTAGCCGGAATATCCAGAAAACGGAATGCCCCGAAATGCTCCGCTTTTCATTAGGCCAGCCAAGTAATAAACCATCGGTTACAAACCAGCAACTCTTTGGATTTCAAGCGTTTGTGAAACCATCCAACTTTTCGCCTCGACAAACCCCCATTTCTGGACCACCCTCAAGCCCGTACTAATTACACTGTTAGGCTCAAGAAATATATTGCCCGTCGCGCGTTCCTATAGATAAATAACACAATGCGAATCCTAGCTCACGTAATAATTGCTTTCATTCTCATTTATCCATTTGAGAATTGCACCGGTGAAGAGAAACCAGTGCCCATCGCATGTGGTCCCTTTGCCTTTCCTGCAAGTCCTGCATATCCGTTCGTCGTCTACAGCACTAATCGTAACGGTAAGCAGGGTGCGCGGTTGATCGAAATCCCATTGAATCATGCGGTACCGAGCGTGGAACTGATTCTTGGGTGCACCGAAGCTTCTGCCCTTGAGCGAACGAAGTCCGAGAAGCCTGACCAACCCGACAGGGAGCGGCAACTCGATGTAGCTGAGACGTCCGCATTGATAGCTCGATTACTGAAATCCCTCGAAAAGCATCACGGTGCACAACTACTGAAAAAGCTGAAATCGTGCATAGAAGACAACAAGGATATGACGTGGGCTTTGGACAGGGATGATACCGATGACATAGCCGCAACATCGATAATCCTTGATGCGATTCACACGATCGAGAAAAACAGAAAAATGGCCGAACAAGGAGTGGATGGCAAGCCGCCTAAACCTCCTCAACCACCCCGCTGAATCACCCCAACCACGCGGCCACCATCACAAAAACGTTAGCCTTATGAAAATTGCCATAGCAGCAACTATTACCGCTCTTCTTTCCCTGTGCCAAGCAGATACGCCGCCAAGCGAAGACGAAGCATCATTTGCCGTCGCGTCTAATACTGGACAACAGTTGTTAGTCCAGTGGCTGGAAAAATCTCCCGAAGGCAGTATCCTCCATTGGAAAGTGCTCGATGCGGAATCTGGAAAAGAAATATGGAATGGATTGCCGAAGCTCTCCGAGTTGAATGTTCTCTTTCCAGAAAAATCAGGGGTGTTCTTGGCACCAGATGGAGAACATATTTGTGTTATCAACATATATCTCTTTTTTAATCCTAGTGGTGACCAGAAACTTGCCGATCAGAACGTGGTATGGATATATAATCGGGCGTCTCTCGTACGAAAATTTACACTGGGCGAAATAGGTGTTGATCTTCCAAAGCTCAAACAATCTTCGTCACACGTCTTTCCATTCTCCTTTTCCTTTCGCCACGAACCCAAAAACTTAACGATAGATAACGAGAGAATCACACTATTTGGAGGGACACGAGATGAGGTGTATGTAACCTTTAGGGATGGGCGGAAGGTCACATGGAGCTTCCAAACAGGCGAAATTTTGCGATCTAAGAACATCTTTCCAAAACCTATTATTGACGATCCAAAACTCTTCTGGTATTTGCGTCAACTTGACGGAGATGGCTAACAAGAGATGGCTGGCCAAGCGGCTACCCGATCCTGCGTTGAATTTCCCGTGACAATTCCACCCCCAACCCCACGTACGAAGATCCTGCCCCGGTAGCCGGTGGCAGCCTCTTACGTTCGCCATCAAATGAGACTTAGCCTCTGCATTGCCCTATTTGGACTCTTAGCGCCTTCGATTGGACTGGCATCAGTTACAGCCGTCTGGAGTCCGACCGACGCTGCGGCAGCGACCGCGTGGTTGAACGAGATTGGTGGTTCAGCCAACCACAAAGATCCATATTCATTTTACTACTTTTCCACAGACGCCGATTTTCTTTTATCCAATCCAATCGTTGCGAATCTGACAGTTTGGAGTGATCGTGCCGAACTAAACGTTCTAGGGATTGGAGCACTTCCAACGAACCTTCAGTTATGGGTGAGCTTCCTTGGTATTGGCACTATATTGGAGATACCGCAAAGTCAGTTGGCATTAGCGAATTCTGAAGGTGGTTTGAGCTGCTTTTCTTATACATCGAATTTTCCGGTCGAGGATGGATTCTCCCGGACCACATTCAATTCGGCAATCAGCGATGGACTATTACTCATCGTTGATTCAGGCAACCCGCCAAGTGATGCCTACACGTTCCAATTGGCGACTATTCCCGAACCAGGAGTAGCCGAACTCTTGGGACTCGGGTCCGTTTTCTTGTTGCATCGTCGCAGAAACAGAAGAGGCGAACAATAAAGGGTGCAGAACAATAATGGGTGCAGCGAAATGGGGCTCGACAGAGCCTCCA
>CAIKID010000056.1 GCA_903827345.1 uncultured Actinomycetes bacterium
GATTTCTTGCGCAACACCGCTTCATAGGTTGCTTCGCATGCTAGAAGAGGGTCGCAACTGCGATGAAATCGTCACCCAGATGTCGGCAGTGAGCAAAGCGGTACATACCGCAGCATTTACCTTGATTTCTGCCAGCCTGGAAGAGTGCATTCTTGAAGGGCGCAGCGATCAGAAGGCAGTATCCGAGAAACTCCAAAAACTATTTTTAAGTCTGGCATAAACATGAAAAAACTAATGGCAGTACTTGTATCTTCACTCTTCGTCTTAACCGCGTGCGGTACGGCGGGGGTATCCGTGACAACCATGAATGTCCCAGACTTTGCCAAGAAGATCACTGATAAATCAGTAGTTCTTTTGGATGTCCGAACTCCATCAGAGTTTGCCAGTGGTCACCTTGCCGGCGCAACCAATATCGATTTTGAATCTGGAACGTTTGCGACAGACATTCTTAAGTTAGATAAGGCTAAGACGTACGCCGTTTACTGCCGCAGTGGTAATCGATCTGGACAGGCAACAGCCATTATGGCTAAAGATGGATTTAAATCCATATTCAATTTGGATGGTGGAATCAATAATTGGCAGAGCGCCGGGAATCCTGTGGTGAATAATTAATGAAGAGATATGTAGTTATCGGTGGCGTAGCTGGTGGAATGTCAGCTGCGGCCAGATTACGTCGCTTAGATGCGACCTCGGAGATCGTGATTCTGGAAAAGAGCGGGTTCGTCTCCTACGCGAACTGCGGTTTGCCATACTTCGTTGGCGGGGTCATCCAGAACGAAGAGGCGCTGCTGCTTCAAACTCCCGAAAGTCTCTTCAAGCGTTTTCGACTCGATGTTCGAGTAAGCGCTGAAGTTACCGCGATTGACCGCGAATCTAAGACCGTTACCTATTCTCACCTAGGCGCACTTCATCAGCTCACGTACGACAAGCTAATACTGAGCCCAGGAGCTGCACCAATACGTCCTAATATCCCTGGAATCGAAAGATCGCTCTCGCTTCGAAATATCGAAGATGTGATGGCGTTGGATGCTGCCGTATCGCACCACCCAAAGAGCGTTGCAATTATTGGGGGCGGCTTTATTGGGGTTGAACTCGCCGAAAATCTTCGCCACCGCGGTCTCTCAACCTCGGTCATAGAGGCGCTCGATCAAGTTCTGGCACCGCTCGATCCCGAGATGGCCACTTTTGTGGCTGTGGAACTTCGCAAGAATGAGATCAACCTCTACTTGGGAGATGCCCTAGCTTCTATCGACGAGAAGAGCGTGACTCTCGCAAGTGGAACTGTTGTTCCGGCAGACATGGTGATCATGGCTATTGGAGTTCGTCCTGAGACAAGTTTGGCAAAAAGTGCCGGCCTTGTGATCGGAGAGCGGGGCGGTATATCTGTCAATGAATTCAACCTCACCAGCGATCCAGACATTTATGCCATAGGCGATGCTGCGGAAAAGAAGGATGCCCTTGATGGCTCAGCAACGCTGGTCCCATTGGCAAATATTGCCAATCGTCACGGCCGTATAGTTGCCGACCATATTGCCGGCAAGGCAATTCGCGGAGTAACTACGCAAGGGACCGCGATCGTTAAAGTCTTTGAACTCACGGTGGCAACATCGGGCTGGAACGAGAAGCGTCTGATTGCAGCTGGGCGGCCATATGTTGCGATCCACAACCACCCTGCCTCGCACGCGGGTTACTACCCGGGTGCTCAAGGAATGTCGCTGAAGCTTCTGGTAGATCCAGAGAGTTACGAAATTCTCGGAGTACAGGGAGTGGGAAGAGACGGCGTTGATAAGAGAATTGATGTAATCGCGACAGCAATGCGAGGCGGGATCACCGCACCAGAACTTGCCGATCTCGAACTCGCCTACGCACCACCATTTAGCTCAGCGAAAGACCCCGTGAATATGTTGGGCTATATCGCAGAGAATGTACTTTCTGGATTGACTCCCACCGCACAGTGGAACGAAGTCGAAGCGAAAGTCGCCGAGGGTTACACAATTCTCGATGTTCGTAGCGTAGGGGAAGTCGATCGTGGGACTCTGCCCGGCGCTCTGAATATTCCGATTGATGAGATTCGCGAACGCAAAGATGAACTTCCTACTGGAAATATTTTGGTTACATGCCAGGTCGGTCAGCGGGGCCACGCCGCTACGAGACTATTAAGAGAGATGGGCTATGAAGCTATCAATCTAGATGGCGGTTATATGACGTGGAGCAATTCTCCAGCAAACAATCAACTCAAAGAAAAGGTAAATAACTAATGTGTAGCAAAACAACATGTCGCAAGTGCGGCAAAGCATCATGGTCCGGTTGTGGGCAGCATGTCGAGCAAGTCATGCGCGGCATTCCTAAATCTCAACGCTGCCAGGGCCACCAGAACGATCCCAAAGAGCCAGGTCTCTTCTCTCGCCTATTTAGCAAGAAGTAGAAGGGGAAAATATGTGTAGCGCAGTTCGTTGCGATCGTTGCGGAAAAGCCACCTGGTCTGGATGTGGCCAGCACATTGATGAAGCACTGGCACCTTTTTCAGAAGAGCAGCGTTGTCATTGTGATGCTGATCTATCAGCGTGGGTCCCAGGAAAGTAGGCGAAATGGCAACTGTTAATGTAACTAGTTCTGAATTCGAAGCTTTAGTTCTCAAAGGTGGAATTACCTTCGTCGACTTCTGGGCTGCCTGGTGCGGCCCATGTAGATCATTTGCACCGGTTTTCGAGAAGGCCTCTGATACCTACCCTGAAATCACTTTCGCTAAGGTCGATACCGATTCGGAATCAGAGATCGCGGCGGCTGCCAGCATCACCTCTATCCCAACTCTGATGGCATTTAGGGATGGCATTTTGGTATTTCGCCAGCCGGGTGCACTTCCTGCGGCTGCTTTCGAAGAGTTAATTCAAAATGTGATGAAACTCA
>CAIKID010000057.1 GCA_903827345.1 uncultured Actinomycetes bacterium
CGATGCCGCCAAGTGGTTGGTGCATCAAGACGCGAGCATTAGGAAGCGCGTAACGCTTACCGGGTGCACCCGCGGTCAAAAGGAATTGACCCATCGATGCAGCAAGACCCATCGTCACGGTTGCAACATCGTTCTTGATGTATTGCATCGTGTCATAGATCGCCATACCCGCAGAGACTGAACCTCCAGGCGAGTTGATATACAAGAAGATGTCTTTCTCTTGATCTTCTGCAGCCAGTAGCAACATTTGAGCAGCGATGGCATTGGCCATGTTGTCCTCAACTTGCCCGACCATAAAAATAATGCGCTCACGAAGTAGGCGCTGGTAGACCTGATCGTCTAGACCACCTACATATTGAGCCGCTGAACGCGCGGTGATTGGATCCACTTTTCCTCCTGACATCAACGCTGAAAGCCCAGCATTAACTCCTGTAATGACAGTAACAATCTTTCTCCTCTAACGCTTCCCAATTTCGCCAACTTTCGCGCTGGGGCTGTTCGCTCTGAGAGAAGTGTTATTCAGAATCCTCGGCAGAATCCTCGGCTGGGACGATTTGCTTAGGACGGAGCGCTTCTAGATCAACGCTCTTACCCGACTTGGTTACAACCTTCACGCGGCCCAGAACCGAGGCCAGCGCCTTGGCGCGTGCCACTTCTGAAACCATGGTCGAAACCTGACCGTTCTGGGTCACCTCTTGGATGAACTGATCCGGACTCATTCCATAACGCTGAGATTGACGCACCAAATACTCGGTGAGTTCGTTTTCATTAACCGAGACATCTTCAGCAGAAACGATGGTGTCCAAAATGATTTCATAGGTGAGTTGCTTTGTGGTTTGGCCAGTGACTTCTTCACGGTGAGCGGTGTCTTCAAGACGACCCTCTCCTTCAAGATGGCTGTTGACTTCATCTTCGATCAAATTCTGTGGAAGTGGAATGGTCAGAGATTCAACAAGGGTCTCTACGAGTTGATCCCGCGCGGCAGCACCTTGCTCAAGGCTCTTTACGCGCTCAATACGAAGTTGAACATCGCTCTTAAGTTCGGCCAAGGTATCAAACTCTGAGGAGAGCTTGGCAAAGGAATCATCAAGCGGAGGAAGCTCGCGGGTCTTGACTGCCTTAACAGCAACATCGACTTCACCCTGCTCGCCTTCTGGCATTCCAACAAGTGTCGTAGAGAAGCGCTTGCTTTCGCCAACGGAGAGTCCAACAAGAGCATCATCAAGTCCATCTACCATGGTGTTTGAACCGACTTCGTATGAAATGTCATTCGCGGTTCCGCCATCGAGAGGCTTGCCACCAACTGAAGCAACGAGATCGATCGTGACGAAATCGCCAGTTTCAACCGACTTCTCGACTGTGGTCAAAGTTCCGAAGCGAGCGCGGAGCGCATCAACCTGCTCATCAATCTCTTTATCTCCGACAACAACATCGTCAACGGTGATTGTCATCTCTGAAAAATTAGGAAGTGAGATCTCTGGACGAACATCTACCTCAACGGTAAATGTGAATTTCTCTTTATCAACCAACTCAGTGATATCTACTTGTGGCCGACCAATGGCAGAAATCGCATGTTCTTTCTTAGCGATGGAGTAAAAATCGCCCATCGAAAGGTTAATAGCTTCATCAAGGATGGCAGCTCGTCCAACGCGTTGCTCAACGAGAGCAGCCGGGACTTTGCCTTTACGGAATCCTGGGACAGTGATCTTCTCGGACAAGGCTTTTGTAGCCTTAGCCAAAGAAGGAGCTAGCTCTTCGAATGAAACATCGATAGTTAATTTCGTACGAGTTTCGTTGAGTTTTTCTATGGCGCTTTTCACGAAGGCCCTTTCGACTGATTGGTCTGATTTCTGGTCGGGGCGGGGAGATTCGAACTCCCGGTCTCCTGCTCCCAAAGCAGGCGCGCTAGCCACTACGCTACGCCCCGTCGGCGTAAGTGAGCAGTCTAAGGGTAGAAGTTCACAACTCCCAACCGAAGCCGATAGCCTTACCCCCTGAACGCACGACCCCCCATGGCGGGCGCCCCTAAAAGGCACCTTCCCGTGAGGTAAAAATGCGGGTGTAGCTCAATGGTAGAGCCCCAGCCTTCCAAGCTGGCCATGCCGGTTCGATCCCGGTCACCCGCTCCA
>CAIKID010000058.1 GCA_903827345.1 uncultured Actinomycetes bacterium
AGTTCGGATGTGAAGGATTGGCGCACCGGTGCATCGAGCGCTCCAAAGAGCCCCAATGCAAAGGCCAAGATGAAGACTTCGGTGAGGTTGACCCGATGTGAAATTATCAACCAGCCCATGATTACTGCGGTGATACCTCCACCAGCATTGGTGATGATTAATAGTTTGCGTTTATCTAACCGATCTGCCAGTGAGCCAGCGTACAAACTAAAAAGTAGCATGGGCAAGAATTGCAACCCGGTCACGATCCCGAGTTCGGAGCCACCTCTATGAAGATCGCTGACGACCAACCAATCTTGTGCAACGCGCTGCGCCCAAGTTCCGATATTCGAAACCATATTGGCGGTAAAAAATAGGCAAAAGTTACGATGCTTGAAGGAGCGCAACGCGCCTTCATCGGATGACATGCCTTGAGTCTACAAGTGTTCACTGTTGACCAAGGAAGTATGCTCGCCTAGTGAGACAGACACTTCCGATTGTGATCTTAGGAACTTCAGCGTGGTTCATCGCGCTTGTCATTGCGCTCGCGGTTAACGCCAAGAGCACATCAATCTGGATCTGTCTGGTGGGAATCGGTTTGGGCTTACTTGGAACTGGTTACATTCTGCGCGGCATGCGCAGGAAACGCTAAGAAACCCCTCAAGAAGTTAACCCTCGATCTGTCCCGCAATTCCACGCAAAACTTTTCCTAAGCGCTCTGCTTCAACGTTGGTTGGATAACGTCCATGGCGTAGGCCATTGCCAACCTTGTCGAGCATCTTGATGCTGTCTTCAATTATGGTTGCAAGGTCATCTGCATTAATGCGGGTGTTAGCCACTACCGAAGCAGGCTCTTCAATGATTCGTACAGAGAGCGCTTGTGGGCCGCGACGGCCTTCAGCAACTCCAAACTCAAGTTTTGTTCCTGGTTTAACCGAAGGAACTCCAGTTGGCAGAGCAGAAGCAGCGAGATAAACATCTTCGCCCTCTTCAGATGAGATAAAGCCAAATCCCTTTTCGAGGCTGAACCACTTAACGCGACCAATAGGCATTAGCTTCTCCCTTCATGAGCTCACAATTATCGCCCGAGGGGCGTTAATAAGGCCAGCGCTTCCGCTGGCAAGAGGATTAGTTTAACGGATGAAGCGCTAAGCCCGTGCAGAGAAAATAGGTTATTCGGGAACGATGAGAGCTTGTGAGTGCGCACCGCAGCCGTGATCGACGGATACCACGCGGGCATCTTCGGGTGAGAGCGCGTTGGCGCAGACGCCGAAGGCGGAACGGAGCGAGCCGGCGATCGGAATGAAGAATCCGCAACCATGACAGGGCAGGGGCGCATATTGCGCGATAGGAGTGTTTGGTCCGCGGTCGCCCTCATACCAGCGCTTGCTGGCGGCATCGCGTCCGACGATCGAGAGCACGCGCGCCCGGCCCAGTCCTAATTCGATCTGTTCCGCGAGTACCAATTCTTCATCACCTGGAAGTGCCTCAAAGCCCGGCACCAATCGGAGATCATCTGCAGAAGTTGGCACGATATCGCCGACGCCGACATCACCTGGTTCTAGACGTTCCTTGTAAGGGATCCACTCTGGCGCAACAAGAGACTCAGTTCCAGGAAGGAGTACTACATCGGCAATCGTTGCCAATGCTGCATCATCGACCTTGATGATCGTGACCGCCCAGCGCCATCCTCCATATCCCGGAAGAGATGATTCAAAGAGATAGGTGGCGATACGTTCATCTTCTTGGTCGATGGAGACCAGAGCGCCTACAAATTTCGAGTTGCCGGAATCCTCGACCGCAGCATTGCGAGCGATTTCAAGCGCATTAAATTTGTCGGTCATGGGGCTAGGGTAATGCGAAACGGCCCCCCAAGAAAATTGGGAGGCCGTTTTAAGCGTTAATGAACTATTAGAAGTCCATATCAGCAGCTGGATTGTTAGCTCCAACGGCCTTTGCCTCAGGCTTGTCCGTAACTACTGCTTCAGTGGTCAGGAAGAGCGCTGCGATAGAGGCGGCATTTTGTAGGGCTGAGCGAGTGACCTTGGCGGGATCGATGATTCCAGCCTTGATCATGTCCACATATTCACCGGTTGCAGCATTGAGTCCAAAACCTGACTCCAAATGGCGAACCTTCTCAACAACAACTCCGCCTTCAAGGCCGGCGTTAATTGCGATCTGCTTCAGAGGAGCTTCAATTCCCAGTTCAACGATGCGAACACCGGTTGCTTCATCCCCAGTAAGTTTGAGATTTGCGAGAGCAGCCTTTCCTGCTTGAAGAAGTGCGACGCCGCCGCCGGCGACGATTCCTTCTTCAACTGCAGCCTTGGCATTACGCACTGCATCTTCGATACGGTGCTTACGCTCTTTGAGTTCTACCTCGGTAGCTGCGCCAGCCTTAATGACGGCAACTCCACCAGCAAGCTTCGCAAGACGCTCTTGTAACTTCTCACGATCGTAATCGGAATCGCTCTTCTCGATCTCGGCGCGAATTTGATTAACGCGGCCCTTGATCTGCTCTGCATCGCCAGAACCTTCAACGATCACAGTGTCTTCCTTTGCAATAACAACCTTGCGAGCGTGACCGAGGAGCTCCATGGTCGCAGCCTCTAACTTAAGGCCGACCTCTTCAGAGATAACTGTTGCGCCGGTAAGGATTGCGATGTCTTGCAACATTGCCTTACGACGATCACCAAAGCCAGGTGCCTTAACAGCAGCCGAGCGGAAAGTTCCACGAATCTTGTTAACAACCAAGGTAGCGAGCGCTTCACCTTCGACATCTTCGGCCAGAATCAAAAGCGGCTTACCTGATTGCATAACCTTCTCGAGAATTGGGAGGAGATCTTTAATATTTGAAATCTTAGAGTTCGCGATCAAGATATATGGATCTTCAAGGACAGCTTCCATACGATCGGAATCGGTAGTGAAGTAAGGAGAGATATAACCCTTATCAAATCGCATACCTTCTGTGAGCTCGAGTTCGAGTCCAAAGGTGTTGCTCTCTTCGACTGTAATGACTCCCTCTTTGCCGACCTTATCCATCGCTTCAGCAATCATTTCGCCGATCGTGGCATCCGCTGCAGAGATCGATGCGGTTGCGGCAATCTGCTCCTTGGTTTCGACATTCTTTGCCATCGAGCTGAGTTCAGCACAAATTGCATCGACTGCCTTTTCAATTCCACGCTTCAAAGCCATTGGGTTAGCGCCGGCTGCAACGTTACGAAGTCCCTCGCGGACTAGTGCCTGCGCAAGAACTGTTGCGGTGGTTGTTCCATCTCCGGCAACGTCGTCAGTTTTCTTAGCAACTTCCTTGACGAGATCTGCGCCGATCTTCTCCCATGGGTCATCGAGGTCAATCTCCTTGGCGATTGAAACGCCATCGTTGGTGATTGTTGGGGCTCCCCACTTCTTCTCAAGAACTACATTGCGACCACGGGGTCCAAGGGTTACTTTTACGGCGTCGGCGAGCGTATTCATTCCTCGCTCCAAGCCGCGGCGTGCCTCTTCGTTGAAGGCGATCATCTTTGCCATATCTGTTTATCTCCCTTTAAGAATCTTTATCACTCACCCTTGGCGAGTGCTAACCAAACTCTACCGAATGGGGCAAAACCCTTCCAATCGAAGGTATTGGGCTGTTTAAACCCAGGTGGGCTGATCCAGCGGAACTGTCGAGAGGGTGGGGAACCCGGGTGTACTGGGCGCTACGCCCGCACTGACGGCCAATGAGGCCATGGCAGCCACCATGGCCCCATTGTCGGTACAGAGAAGAGGTGGCGGGGTGCGCAGCTCTACCTTGGCCAGGGCGCAGCGGCGAGCGGCCTCGGCTCGGAGGCGAGAGTTAGCAGCTACCCCGCCGGCCATGATCAGGGAGTCGATCCCGGTTTCAGCACTCGCGCGTAAGGCCTTGGTCAGAAGTACATCGACGATCGCCTCTTGAAAGGAGGCGGCGACATCGGCTCTATGCGCCGATGGGGTCTGTTGTAAGTAACGAGAGACCGCGGTCTTTAAACCACTAAACGAGAAGTTGTAATCCGAACTCTGCAATCCGCGCGGAAAGTCGATCGCGGTGGGATCGCCCGTGAGTGCCAAACGATCGA
>CAIKID010000059.1 GCA_903827345.1 uncultured Actinomycetes bacterium
GCCGATCGAGTCGAGCCGCAGAGAACGATAGGTACCACCCGAAGAGAATGACTAGCAGCGCTATCACAACGAGACTCATCGCTACCTACCCTTCTTGTAACTTGCGTTTTCGGAGCCAACGGCGACTTTCCCTTGGCCCGTCATCGCCACTTCATAGACGCTCATTATCTGGGTGGCAACGCTCCCCCAGTCGAAACGAATCGCCGAAACCAAGCCATTCTCAGAAAGCTCCTGCAGTCGTGCGGAATTCCGCAGCAATTCAATGACCTTCTTCGCTAGATCATTGGGATCTTCTGATATGAAATTGACTCCGCTATCTCCAATTTTAAGGAGATCGACAAATGCCTGAATATCGCTCGCCAACACAGGGGTGCCTGAAGCCATCGCTTCGGCCAAGATGATTCCAAAAGATTCTCCACCGGTATTGGGGGCAATGTAAAGATCGAGGCTTGATAAGAATTCGACTTTTTCTATCTCGGAAAGTCGTCCTATAAATCTAATGTGCTTCCCCACTTGTGGGTCGAGCTTTGCGAGAATTTTCCCTGGATCCCCTGGGCCTGCAACGACTAGCTCTAAAGCGGGAATGGCTTTGAGAATCTTTGGTAGGGCCTCTAAAAGAATTGGGAGTCCTTTGCGAGGCTCTTCAAACCGTCCAAGAAATCCAATGCGAAATGCTGCGACTTCTTCCTGCGCTTGAATCGATCCCGTTGGACTAAATCGTGAACAGTCGATCCCATTTGGGATCACAACCGCTTCCGTGCCGTAAAGGTTATTTAGCGTGGCCTGTGCCATCTCGCTCACTGCGATGCGAGCACTTAACTTCTCAATCATCGGTTCAATTAATTGACTTGCCGAGGCGATAGCTCGCATCTTGGGGGTAGATGCGTGGAAGGTCCCGACCATCGCTCCCTCTGCTGCCCAGCAAGCTAGGAGCGAAATAGATGGGATCCCAGGTTCATGCATATGCAGTACATCAAAATCTCCCTGCGCAATCCATTGGCGCACTCGAGAGGCTGCTATCGGACCAAAGAGAACTCGCGCTACAGAACCGTTGAAGGGAATCGGAATTGGTCGTCCGGCATTTACAAGCCAGGAATCTGTAATTAAATCTTCGTCGGTGACTGGTGAGATGACCGACACATAGTGCCCCAATTGGATGAAGTGCTCGGCAAGCTCCCGGATATGCGTCTGCACTCCACCGGGAACATCCCAACCATAGGGTGAGACCATTCCGATGCGTAAAGGTCTATGTATCATTCACGCTCCTTGAAATCGCCATCAATCCAGATCCGCTGCAGCATGTGCCAATCACTCAGATGATTCACCAAATGTCCCTCGAGCCTAGTTGCTGACTCTTGGATCATGATGGAAACCTTTTCCTGCACTGTGCCCGCAGCAGGAACCACAATGGCTGGTTCGAAATGGATCTCTATCCCCGTGTCTACATACCTTACAAAGGCAGTCAAAAGTGGGGCGCCGGTCTTAATCGAGAGCACGGCCGGTCCCGCCGGCATACGCGCTGGGTGACCAAAGAAGGTGACATCAACTCCGTTGCGCGAAAGATCGCGATCTGCAACGAGCGCGATGAGTCGCCCCTGGCGCAACCTTTGCGACAATAAGGC
>CAIKID010000060.1 GCA_903827345.1 uncultured Actinomycetes bacterium
ATATGCGAAGAGGTCTCTACGTGCCAGAAACCAATATTTCCGCTGCGATCTCCTACCCATTCAACATGGTGCCTGTGTTCATGCCCAGCCACCCAGAGAATCACCTGCGGATACTTGATTAACATCGCCTCGAGTTCGTCCTTGCACACCCGAGATTCGCCCGTTGTGTAACCATTGAAGATTGTCTCTAGCGGATGATGCGATGCGAGAACCACGGGACGATCAGATGCTGCAATAGTCTCTTCTAGCCAAGCGAATTGCTCTTGGTCGAGAGAACCCTGCCATCCACCAAAAGGATTGACGGTGTCCATTGCGATTAATCGAACTCCACCCAAATCACGCCAGTAGTAGGTAACTTTCTTCGCCGCATTCTCTGCGTCAAATCCGTGACCAATGGGAGATCCCGTCGCCTGCAAGTGTTGCGCGATAAAGTCACCTCGTTCCAGAGCTCGACGTTTAATGTCTGGCGTGACGATTGAATAGGGCGCATCGGCAGGATCGGGATATCTGGCTGGGCCCACTTGATTAAAGAGACCCAAGGTTTCCGCTAGCGAGAGCGATGAAGGCAACCCTTCGTACCGTCGATCTGCAACCTGAGCCGCCTGAGTCGCATCAGTTGGATTGACCGTTCCTTGTAAAAGGGCATCATGGTTGCCATGCACCGCATACCAAGGGAATTTCAAACCAGTCGCTATAAATGCTTTACGAACATCATCTAATAAACCTGGGATGGTCGGGAATCCATACTTTGCCCGAGCATCATCATCCACTTTCCCCGCCGGAGTTCCATGGGGGTGCCAATACTTGGTGTCATAACTATCTGGATTGTCATCCATGACACCTTCGTACCGATCGCCCGCACCAGAATCTGGAACCACCTCTCCACCGTCGAGAAGCGTGATATACCAATCAACTTCATTAACTTGCGCATTGTCAGTGGTGTCACCAGTAACAATCGCAGCATCCACCGGATGCCCTGATAGCGGGCCACTTGTAACCTTATTAAGCGCGAGAACCATCGCCTCTACCACCTGAGTTGTGAGAATGGAGTGAGCTCGGTACGTACCGATGATGCCCACAATCTCGTGGATGGGACTGTCAGCATCTCCCCAGCGATCCAAGAACTCTGGTCGCAGCGGAGATTGCGTATCGCAGACATGCAGATCTGAGAGATGATGCAGAACGAGTAACGGCGCACTTTCAGTGGGAAAACGCTCTCCTAGATGGCCTGCATCAACCCGACGTACAAGCTTTCGCCAGCCTTGTTGGTTTGGGGTGCCCCGCTCTATCGCCACGAAAAGAGTCTATTTCATACCGGCATCTGGAAGGCGATGGAATGGGAATTTCACATCTAAATGAAGAGTAATTGAGCCCCATCTGTCATTTCGATGAAATCCGATGCGCTGATAATTCCTTCAACGTCATCGCGCAACTCGTTCATCGTAAGGTGGTTCATATCTGCTGACATGCGACATGCCCACAGATGGCCTCCAGCGGCGACAATCTGATCAAGGAAGTCCGGTACTTCAGGGACATCGAGCTCGGCAATCTGCTTCTTCAACATATGTGTCGCAACCGCAGTCATTCCTGGGGCCGGCATCATCGCCTGAGGAATGTGCATGTCATGACCAGGTAGATGCATGGCGGTGTTACCAGCAGGCGAGAATTGCAAATCGTTCATCCTCGACTTTGTGATCATGTCAAAACCCCAGAAGGTGAAGAAGATCATGGTATCAACGCCTTCGCCTAGGGCGGCATTTGCGAGGATCAACCCAGGGTATGCCATATCCAAATTACCCTTGGAGCATATTATGGCCAATTTCCGATCGGAATTTTCAGAACCGAAATTTGGAACGATTGATGGTGTCATTTCATTCTCCTCACACGCAACCTTTAGGTTTTGGCAATCCGGCGATGTACGCCATCTTTTTAGCTGGCTTCTTTGGGAATAGGGCGAATTGTTCTTTGATGGGAACTCCTCCGACCGTCTGGACCCGACGAGATGTGGCGGATTCACCGCGTACCTTGAAGTCATCTCGCATAAATTTGATGATGTTCCAATGCGCATCCGTCAGCGTTATGTCGATCTGCTTCGCCAATTCTTTGGCGATCTCTTCACTCCATTGGTCGTATTGAGTGAGAAACCCCTCTTCATTTACATCGATTTTCTTGCCCGCGATTTCAACTACTGGCATTTGCGCCAACCTCCTCTTTCTTTACCACTTGTTTCTTCCCCGCCATCGACATCAGCGAAGGAAGAGGGATCCAACGTCCCTTGAGCAATAAGTTCCAATAGATCCACCGGAAGGCGAGCTTTCCCATATGGTTAAAACGACTCTCCTTGAGCAAAGGAAATGGCCCAACGATTGGAAGAGGAAACATCCCGGTGAGCGGTTCAACTTTGTAGTTGAAGTCGATCAATAGTCCCTTTCCATTTCCGGATTCGATGAAGCAGTTGGTGTGCCCGTCGAAATTGTGGGTCATAGGCCGCCCGTTGACATAGTCAACAAAGTTTTCTGCAAACATATCAACCGCAAAGTGAGCAACCGACCCAGCCTTGGACGCCGGAATATCAGAGGCATCACCAAGGGCGAAAATATTCGCAAACTCTCTAGATAAGAAAGTCTCCTTATTGACTGGAATGTAATTCAGATCATCTCCCAGCCCAGATCGGCCGATGAAATCAGCTCCCATATTGACCGGAATAGTTACGAGTAAATCAAACGGGATCTCACGTTCATCCATGGAAACCATAGTCTTGGTTTCGGCATCGATATGCTCTATGACAAAATCTGGCTCTAGCGAAATATTGCGATCCTTAAGCATGAATCCCAGTTGCTTAGAGCAGACGGGCTTAGTAAATGCTCCTTCAAGAGGCGTTACGTAGATTATCTCCACCTTGTCGCGCATCTTGCGTTCGTTAAAATAGGCATCTGCAAGAAAGGCAAATTCCAGAGGAGCTACCGGACACTTGATAGGCATCTCTGAAATGTGGACTACGAATCGTCCTCCTTGAAATTTGTCGAGCGCATCTTTTAGGACTATCGATCCAGCCAAGGTGAAGAAATCAAAGACGCTCTTGTGCCAAATCGCTGGATCCTCCATGCCCTCTGTTTGATCGGGGCGCGGAGTAGTTCCCGTTGCAATCACCAACTGGTCATACACAAGAGTCTTCCCGTCAGCCAAATAGACCGTATTGGTATGAGGGTCAACTTTTTCGATTTCGGACTGGATGTATTCAATACCCGCAGGGAAAAAGTGGTCCCGCTCCTTAACCAATTCATCGGCTTCGTATACACCAAATGGAAGGAGCAACAAACCCGGCTGATAGATATGCTCGTTGTCTTTATCGACGATCGTAATTGACCAATTTTTGGAATCGAGTCTCTTATGGAGTTTATTGACGACCATAGTTCCAGCTGTTCCGCCGCCAAGTACTATTACTTTTCTTTTCATTTTTCATCTCCTATAAATAAGAGATTACTCCCGAGAGTTCAAGTGCGGGTGCGGAAGTCCTGTGCATGAGTGACAGCACCCTACAAAACTGTGTGAGTCGTATTACTAACGCGCGCTCAAAATCATGAGAAGATAGCGCCTATGAATAGCCTCACATCTGTGTCAGCTCTGACCTTCGGAATTCAAGCCTTCGTAACTCTTTTTGTAATCTTGGATCCAATCGCGGCTCTTCCAATCTTCCTCTCATTGGTATCGGGACGGACCCAAAAGGATCAGGTCAAACTAGCTTGGCAAGGAGCAACCTCTTCCCTCATCATCATCGTTGTCTTTGCGCTCTTTGGCCAAGTGATCCTCAGCTACTTACACATTTCTCTCTTCGCCCTCCAAGGTGCGGGGGGCTTCTTGCTCTTCTTAATCGCCATGGAATGCTTAACGGGTAAGGTGGGCGGCGAGTCCGCACAGAATGAGGCGGTCAATATCGCGATGGTCCCAATCGGCACCCCGATGCTGGCTGGTCCCGGCGGAATCGTGACGACGATGCTCTACGTGCATTATGCACATTCCGTACAAGCGAAATTCAGCTTGGCGGCAGCAATCATCATGGTTCATGTGATTATTGGATTCATTTTGATGTTTTCTACAGGGATCCTAGGAGTAATAAAGGAATCTGGAATCACCATTGTTACTCGCGTTGCTGGTCTCTTAGTTGCGGCAATTGCGGTTGAAATGATCGTACAGTCCATTAGAGGTTTCTTCCCGCACATCTAAGGATCGCCATGAGTTTTCAAAGTTATATTCTCGGTGAGGTAACAACTATTTTGCCAACGCTAAAGAACCGAACCTATGCCTCGGATATGCAACGGTATATGAAAGATATCGCGCCTTTTCTTGGCATCCGAACGCCGATCCGCAGAGAAGCACTCAAGAGCATTTACAAGAAAGCTCCTGAGCCAACTTCGGAGCAATTAGGTAAGACCGCCCGTTCGCTTTGGAAGATGGACGAGCGCGAGTATCAATATGCCGCGTGCGACCTGCTCTCAACTTTCAAAACTCACCTCAATAAAGACTTTCTCATTAAACATGGCGAATACCTGCTGACTTATAAACCCTGGTGGGATACGGTCGATAGTCTGGGTAACGCAGTTGTCTCACCGCTAACTGTTCGTTTCAATCTGCTCCCCCTGATGAATAAGTGGAACAAGAGCGATGATATTTGGCTGGTACGAGCTGCAATCCAACATCAGCGCGGACGGAAGACTGAAACTGATATTTCATTGCTTCTGCGTTACTGCCATGACCACGCGGACGACCATACCTTCTGGGTCGCCAAGGCGATTGGATGGGCTCTGCGCGACTTGGCGTACTTCGATCGGCCTTCCGTCACCAAGTTCCTTAAAGAACACCCTGGGTTGGATCGGGTTGCGGTCCGCGAAGCTCTGAAGCACGCTTAGGTGGCATAATCACCACATGCATGAGTTCAACAAAGAGGTCGAATCGTTAGCTCAAGAGATCCTGGCTTACAGCTTTAAGCGACTCCAGGAGAATCCCCCACTCGACGGTCCACAAACCCCAGAAGAGTTGTATGCCAAAGTAG
>CAIKID010000061.1 GCA_903827345.1 uncultured Actinomycetes bacterium
ATTGCATATAAGCCTTGAATGAAGCCTGCCTTCATGTCATAAATCCCGGGACCTCGAGCAACATCACCCTCGACGCTCCATAGCGGAGTAAATGAACCATGTGGCCAGACGGTATCCAAATGTGCAAGCAAAACAACATCAGGATTCTCTGCACCCCACCAAAACACGGGGCGCCCTTCAACCTGGACGATGGTGGCTGGAGATCCCAGTACTTGCGTTGCTATCTCGTTGGCAAGGTTGATTACAGAGATGCATGCTTGTAAATCTTCAGTGGGAGATTCGCAGCGAACAAGTTTCTCTAAGGCTGCCAAAGGTGTAATCATGGGTTTAATTCTGCCGTATTTCTCTTTTTGGCGCTCATAGTGGGGCTACGCCTGTAATACGCGGAATTCTGAAGGATTGGACTTCGCCAGTTCCATGGTCGCGAGCGAGAAGTGAGCCTGCAGAAATACTCAATGGATCAATGATTCTGTGTGTTGCTGAACCATTGTTATCGGCGTACCCAATGGAGAGGGTGCGTTGTTCTGCAATGAATTTGTTGAGGATATCCAAAGTTTCATTTGCGGTTGTCCGTGGGAGTGATCCCAGTGCCTTCGCTGCCACATCCCTGAGAGAGGTTTGCTTCTTGCTTGATCGTTCACCTGCACGGATTGCTCGAACAGCTGCCGATAAAGTTTCTGGTGTTGGGGATTCGATTTCGCCAATAATTCGTGGAGGGCGAGGACGCGACTTAGCGCGATTGAGTTTTGGACCAGAAAGCAAGATGCCGGAACCAGATTCTGCGGCGGGCATATATCCAGCTTCACGTAGGGTTGCGATCAATTCATTTGCTTCGTGCTCACACACGAGAACCTCTGGTGCAATTCGCCGCAATCCCAGGCCTTCAACTTTTCGGTCGCTCAGAATTTGTGTAATGATGCTTGGATCTTCGCAACGAATGTAAGCAGTTGTATTTCCCACGCGAAGACGGCCGTGTCTCTTAGCAACATCTGCGATGAGGTATTCAAGTGGTTGCGGCATTGGCGTCTTGGAGGTTTTGCGCAGGAATTCTCGTATCTCATCGCCCGTTTTGCCATGATCTAAACCTCTGCGGATAGAAGCCTCACTGAAGCGATAAACAGTGGCTCCACCGCGACTTTCAATATCAGCAATGGAATCAAGGATTCGTGCTACTTCAATTTCTAATGGTCCTGGCGCAATAGCGGTGTTATCACTCTGCAAGAGAATGTGATCAACAGGTTTTGGCAGATCCTCTGAAATTCCAAGCACATCATCCGCTGCAAGAAATCTCTTGCCATATTTGGAAAGGGCGCCTTGGCCCGTAATGCCCAACCATTCAGCTTCGCGTAGCGTCCATTGCACCAACTCGGGTTGCAATGTAGAACTTCGCCGGGAAGGCGCTCGCCATTTATTTAAGGATAGAAATGATTCAATTTCTGGCGTGAGGTAAGGATTGTCTGAAAGTATCCCAAGAGCCAATTTTCTGGCACTGGCCGCATTAACTCGATCAAGTTCTGGGCCGAGTGCGGAAATATGTTTCGAGTCTGCTCGACCTACTAATCCGCTAACTCTTGATGTAATCATCCATAACGAAGCAAGAGTTCTCCAACGAGTTTCATGATCTTGGGTGAGCCATAAATCAAATGCATGTGTCGGAAGAATTCGGTCATCTGCATCAATTACAACTAGACCAGCCAGGAAAACAATTTCGGCAATAAAAGCGGCACAATTTTCATCCACACCAAGATGTTCCGCTGCTGCTTTTAAGTCTCGTACTCCAAGTCCGCCTGCTCGAAGTGAACTGGGTGCTTCCTCTGACCAGAAGTTTAGAATCTCCTCCGACCAGCGAAGGACGGTTGCGATATTGGCGATCGCTGCACGATCGACCAACGCCTCCTTAATTGAAGTTCCGGTTAGGAGCGGAGGATTAGGCTGCGGATTCTTGTGGACCTTTCCGCCGCGTAAATTTAGCGCTACCTCACGCGGAAGCACGACAGTTCGTTGATCCAATGGAATGAGAAAGTTCTCTTTTAATAACCAAGCAATACCTGGACCGGGATTTCGAATATCTCCAACACTGCCG
>CAIKID010000062.1 GCA_903827345.1 uncultured Actinomycetes bacterium
AAATTTACCCATGGAAAAGCCCTCGCCTATGACCAAACCCTGGCGACCAACCTGTGGCAAGTGGCGGAAGAGTTGACTGGCGTGGCGTGGGACAATTCGCCTCATGCATGAGGCTTATGACGTCCAAGGAATACAAGAGAAGTGGCTACCCGTCTGGGACCAGATAGAACCATTTAAATCTGGTAGCCCAGATGACCCACGTCCCAAGAAGTATGTCCTGGATATGTTCCCGTATCCATCAGGCGATCTTCATATGGGTCACGCTGAGGCCTATGCCTTGGGCGATGTGATTGCTCGTTACTGGGTTCAAAAGGGTTTCAACGTCATGCATCCGATCGGGTGGGACTCTTTCGGTCTGCCTGCCGAGAACGCGGCAATCAAACGTGGAACAGATCCTCGCGCCTGGACCTACGAAAATATTGATGTTCAAAAATCTTCAATGCGTCGCTACGCCTGTTCCTTCGATTGGGATCGGGTACTTCATACCTCAGATCCCGAATATTACAAATGGAACCAATGGTTGTTCCTAGAGCTTTACAAGAAGGGTCTGGCATATCGAAAAGACTCTGCAGTGAATTGGTGTCCAAGCTGTCAGACGGTTCTTGCTAACGAGCAGGTAGTCGCTGGTTTATGTGAACGCTGCGATACCCCAGTTACAAAGAAGAAACTCAATCAGTGGTACTTAAAGATTACTGACTACGCCGATCGCTTGCTCGATGATATGAAGGAACTCGAGGGCAAGTGGCCCGAGAAAGTTCTGCACATGCAGCGCAACTGGATCGGTCGCTCACAAGGTGCCGAAGTTTCTTTCACGATCGAAGGTCGCGCAGAGCCGATCACGGTTTACACAACCAGGCCGGACACTCTGTACGGTGCCACCTTTATGGTCCTCGCCGTCGATAGCGCGCTCGCCGCAGAACTTGTTTCAGGTACTTCGGTTGAATCTGCCTTCAATATTTATCTCAACGAGACCAAGGCAGCCAGCGATATCGATCGCCTCGCTACTGACCGCCCTAAGAGCGGTGTCTTCTTGGAACGTTACGCAATCAATCCGGTCAATGGCGAGAAGTTGCCGATCTGGGCTTCTGATTATGTCCTGGCTGATTACGGAACTGGCGCAATCATGGCCGTTCCTGCACACGACCAACGCGACTTGGATTTCGCGCGCGCAATGGGTTTGACGGTTCGCGTAGTTGTTGAAACCGGCGAAGAAGATCCTGCCGTTACTGGTATCGCTACGGGTGGCGATGGAGCTATGGTCAATTCTGGTTCGCTCAATGGATTAACTAAAGAAGCCGCGATAGCAAAAATCATCGAAGAGTTGGCTGCCAAGGACCTTGGTAAGTCGGCGAAGAATTATCGCCTGCGCGACTGGTTGATTTCGCGCCAACGTTTCTGGGGGACACCTATTCCCATCGTTCACTGTCCTTCATGCGGTGAGGTTCCAGTGCCAGAGGATCAACTCCCAGTAGAACTCCCCGATGCGACTGGTCTGGATTTAAAGCCAAAGGGCTCATCTCCACTCGGGGCGCTGGAAAATTGGGTCAATGTTCCATGTCCAAAGTGTGGGGAAGCAGCTAAACGCGATGCAGACACGATGGATACCTTCTTCGATTCAAGCTGGTATTTCTTGCGCTACACCAGCGTCCAATATGACGATCGCGCTTTTGACATCGAAGAAGTTAAGAAATGGTTGCCGGTCGATCAATATGTCGGTGGCGTAACCCATGCGATCTTGCACCTCTTGTATTCCCGTTTCTTTACCAAGGTCTTGCACGATTTGGGACATTTAGATTTCGAAGAGCCGTTCACGCGACTGCTTAATCAAGGCATGGTGCAGATGGATGGATCTGCGATGTCTAAGTCGCGCGGAAACTTGGTGCGTCTTTCAGATGAGCTGGCGACACATGGAGTCGACGCGATCCGTCTCTCCTTGGTCTTTGCTGGTCCTCCAGAAGATGACATTGACTGGGCCGATGTGTCTCCCACCGGTTCATTTAAATTTCTCAACCGCGCCTGGCGAATCTCTGGTGATGTGACCAGCGCACCTGGTGTTGATTTCACTACGGGCGAACTTTCGTTGCGCAAGGTAACCGCAAAGAGTTTGTTCGACATCTCATTTGCTGTCGAGTCATTCCGATTCAATGTTGCTATTGCACGCGTCATGGAACTCGTTAATGCGACGCGCAAGGCGATTGATTCTGGTTGTGGCGGGGGAGATCCTGCGGTGCGCGAAGCTGCCGAAGCGATTGCTATAGCGCTCTCACTTGTTGCTCCCTATACGGCAGAAGATATGTGGGAACGGTTAGGCCACAAACCTGCTGTTGCACTTGCCGGCTGGCCAACGATTGATGAATCGTTGTTAGGCGCTGATAATGTCACCGCAGTCTTGCAGATTAGCGGCAAGATCAAAGAGCGCATTGAAGTATCGCCCAATATCTCGCAGGCCGATTTAGAGAAGATGGCTCTCGACAACGCGGTGATTAAAGCCGAGATCGCAGGGGCGAGGATCAAAAAGATCATTACCGTTGCGCCAAAGCTCGTCAACATCGTTATTTAATCCACAGCGCAGTTAATAAGGATTGAGTCGGTGTAGGGCGCTCTTTAACCTTGCGCAATGTTCGAATTTCCGCAATTGAGCGATGTGCAACGTCGCGCCATTTACCTCGTATTAGCGATGGCTATGGCGGTCGGTGCCATCTTCTTTTCACTGGCGCATGGAAACGCTGCGTCTCCCGCCCAACCATCAATCTCTCCTATGCCGACATACTCACTCCCGCCACTTCCACCCGCACTCGTTGTCGTTGATGTGGCAGGAAAGGTTAAACATCCAGGGATCTATAAATTGCCACAAGGTTCGCGCGCCGCCAATGCCATTAAGGCGGCCGGTGGCGCCCTTAAAGGAGTTTCGCTCACCGATATTAACCTCGCCGAACTCCTAACCGACGGGCAGCAGATCATCGTGGGCGCTCCGGCAGTAAGCACTGCCTCAAAGTCAAAGAAATCGGGGGCTTCGAAGGGAAAGATCAGCTCGGGCACCATCAACATCAATACCGCAACGGTGGCGCAATTCGAGCAGTTGCCAGGAATAGGCGCGGTGATGGCCGCTCGGATCTTGGCCTATCGCACAGCTCATGGAGCATTTGCAACCATCGATGATTTAACGAAGGTGAGCGGAATGGGGAAGAGCAAATTCGCGAACCTCAAGAACTTCGTGCGGATCTAGCGCTATTCACCGTTGGGGTTGCAATTTGGATTGGCGCAGCCGGCATTGGACTTCTAAATCGCATTTGGCTCATCCTCGTCGTTCCCTTAATCGTCTGGTTGATCGGATGGCATAGATCCAGCGCTCTCGTCTTAATCGCAGCGCTCTTCACCGGCGCTGGATTAATGGCTATGCACCAGCGGGCGCTACAAACCAGCATCGTCGCACCGCTGCTCGATAAGAAAGTGTCAGTGCACATCGTCGCATCAGTAGTGAGTGATCCCAAACTTGGTGAGCCAAAGCAGATGGTGGGTTACATAAAACCGGCAACGACCACAGCCCTTATCAGCGTCATATCAATAAAGATTGGTAAGGCTACCTATCGCACTCATTTGCCTATGCGTTTTACAACTGCCCAAGGTTGGACAGATCTTCCAGGTTCTGTGATCTCTTGCACTGGAATCATGTATTCCACTCCAGAAAAGCGCGTGGCTGGTTTATTTGCCGAGAGGGGAGCGATAAACGAGTTACACGGCGCTGGCAGCGTTGGGCAGATTACTGGCGCTATCCGCAGTGACTTCCGGGCAGTCTCACGTCGAGTCGGTGGGGCCAGCGGTGCGCTCATTCCAGGATTGGTTCTGGGGGACACTTCCCTTGAGACTCACGCATTTGTAAATGACATGTTGCTAGCTGGGCTTACTCATCTGACGGCCGTTAGTGGGGAGAATTTTGCGATCATTGCCACTTTCATGTTGTGGTTCTTGCAATGGATCATCCCCAATTTGCGAGCGCGCCTATTTATATGCGCCATTGTGCTGCTTGGCTTCATCTTCTTAGTACGTCCTTCGCCTTCGGTCTTGCGCGCGACGGTGATGGTGAGCGTGCTCTTGATCGCAAAGGCGCGTGGGGTGAGATCATCAGCGCTAGCCGCGCTTGGCCTAGCAATTTCGCTCCTGATCTTGATCGACCCCTTTGAGGCCACCGATCCTGGCTTTGCACTATCGGTGGCGGCGACCGCCGGGATACTTCTTCTCAATACTCCAGTGGCCAATTGGCTACAGAAATTTCTGCGCAAGCGTCGACTGGCGGAACTTCTAGCAATACCCATCTCTGCCAACCTGATCTGCACGCCGCTCACCATCGCCATCTCAGGACAGTTCTCGATCATGTCTCTGCCCAGTAATTTCTTTGTAGAGCCTGTCGTCGCCCCAATCACGATCATTGGCTTTATCGCCGCGCTGGTGGCCCCCTTCGCCGCCGGCTTCTCCTACCTGCTGGCCCTCACAGAAAAACCCTTCGCCGAAATGATCGTTTGGGTCGCGACCAACTTCGCCAAAGTTCCAGTAATTCACCTCAACAAGGGATTTGCAGGCGGCTCGGTCGGCGTATTGGTCTTAGCTTGTGGGTGGATCGCTTTAAGATGGCGCTCGTGGGGATCACATTGATTCAAGGCGCCGAGGAACTTCTGGCTGACCGCGCGATCTCCGAGGCTGTTGCAGCCAACAAGGGCGCAACGGTCACTCACTTAACTGCAGATACTCTCGAACTCGGACAGATCACCGATGCACTTGCACCCTCTCTCTTTGGTGATGCGCGAGTAATCGTGATAAAAGATATTCAAGATTTAGCTTCTGATCTTTCGGATGAAATAAGCACTTATCTCGAAGATCCCGACGATGGCGTTCTCCTATTGCTCTGGCACAAAGGGGGAGTCAAAGGAAAAGCTCTGGTCGAAAAGATTAAGAAGAACAAGCCCACCCTCATCGCCGCGGAAGCAATCAAAAAGGAGAGCGATAAGGCCGATTTTGTTCGAAGCGAATTTGCTCGCTTGGGTCGCAAGATTACTGGAGAAGCAATCGTTGCCATCGTCGATGCTCTCGGTTCCGATATGCGCGAACTTTCAGGGGCCTGTTCTCAACTAGCATCCGATGTCGCTGTAGGTTCCACCATCACCGAAGATGATGTAGCTACATTCCAACAAGGTCGCATCGAGACCACTGGATTTGATGTCGCTGATGCCGTACTCGATGGCAAGACCGATCTCGCCCTCGTCACTCTTCGCCAGGCTTTAGAGACTGGGGTAGATCCGGTCATGATTATCTCTGCCCTGGCTAGTTCGCTGCGCGCCCTCGCTAAAGTCTCTGGAGCCAGTCGCGGCCTCAAATCCTTTGAACTCGCCGGAACCTTGGGTCTCTCGCCCTGGCAGATAGATAAGGCACGGCGCCAATTAGCAGGCTGGACTCCGGCCACTCTGGCGGGCGCAGTCGTCGTCCTTTCGCAGGCCGATGCCGATATTAAGGGAGCAGCATCTGACCCGATCTACGCCTTAGAGCGGAGCGTTATCGCCATTTCACGCTCCAAATCTCATAGTAATTAGCTCCATTTGAGCCTAACGGCCGCTCGCTGGTAGCCTTCACCTCTGCTCGTCACCACCGTGGCTAGCTCACAGACGATTTATTAAAGAAGAAAGCAGTCAAATAAGTGGCAAATATCAAGTCTCAGATCAAGCGCATCGGTACCAATGAGAAGTCTCAGGCTCGTAACAAGTCTGTCCGCTCATCGATCAAGACTGCCATCCGCCGTTTCAAGGATGCGTCAGCTTCTGGGGATGTCACGATGACCGCCGCAGAACTTCGCGCCGCATCAAAGGCGCTCGACATCGCTGTATCAAAGGGTGTCATCCACGCTAACGCCGCAGCAAACAAGAAGTCTGCAATGGCGAAGGCTGCCAACAAGTCTTCAGCTAAATAACTCTTTTTACGCCGAGGCGTAACAGGTAAGTCATGCCAGCGATACCACTAGCGAAAGCTCCGCAACCTTCTTTCACCAGCCCGGCGCAGCTACGCAATTTTTGTATCATCGCGCATATCGACCACGGTAAATCCACACTTGCCGATCGCATGCTCGGTATTACCGAAGTAGTCGACCCGCGCAATATGCGCGCCCAATACCTCGATCGCATGGATATCGAACGCGAACGCGGAATCACCATTAAGTCACAGGCGGTACGTCTGCCGTGGCGTTCAGGGTTAGATAACCAGGAGTACATCCTGAATATGATCGATACGCCCGGTCACGTCGACTTTACCTACGAAGTTTCGCGCTCGCTCGCTGCCTGCGAAGGCGCCGTGCTGCTCGTGGATTGCGCTCAGGGAATCGAAGCGCAAACTCTCGCCAACTTGTACTTAGCGATGGAAAATAACCTCACCATCATTCCTGTTCTTAACAAAATTGATTTACCTGCTGCCCAGCCAGAGAAGTTTGCCGAAGAGCTTGCAAAGTTGATCGGATGTCAGCCTGAGGATTGCTTGCGAGTATCTGGCAAGACCGGCGCCGGAGTTACCGAACTTTTGGATCAGATCGTTCTGCAGATTCCTTCACCTATTGGCGATGCGAACGCTCCTACTCGCGCGCTGATCTTCGACTCTGTCTATGACACTTATCGCGGCGTTGTTACATACGTGCGCGTTATTGATGGCCACCTTTCCACTCGCGATCAGATTCAGATGTTCTCAACTGGCGTACGCCACGAGATGCTCGAAGTTGGCGTGATCTCACCTGAGCCCGTTGTCTCTAAGGGACTTGGCGTTGGCGAGGTAGGTTATGTAATCACCGGCGTAAAAGATGTTCGTCAATCTCGCGTAGGTGACACGATCACTACTTATAACAATCCGGCGAAGGTTGCCTTGGCGGGATATAAAGATCCACGCCCCATGGTCTTCTCTGGACTCTTCCCGATTGATGGCGCTGACTTCCCATTACTTCGCGAAGCGCTCGACAAATTGCAATTAAATGATGCCGCGCTGGTGTACGAGCCAGAGAGTTCGGCCGCCTTGGGCTTCGGATTCCGCTGCGGCTTCTTAGGTCTGCTGCATATGGAAATTGTGCGCGAACGACTTGAGCGCGAATCAAATCTGACACTTATTTCTACTGCTCCCAACGTCGTCTACTCAGTGACCACCGGTGATGGACAACTCCTGACAGTTACAAACCCTTCTGAGTATCCAGAAGGCAAGATCGAGAAGGTCGAAGAACCAATCGTTCGTGCCACCGTGCTCGCGCCAGCAGAATTCATCGGAACCATCATGGAACTCTGCCAAGAGCGCCGCGGCACCCTGCTCGGAATGGATTACCTTTCTGAAGATCGCGTTGAGATTCGCTATACCTTGCCGCTCGCCGAAATCGTCTTTGACTTCTTTGATCAACTTAAGAGCCGCACGCGCGGTTACGCCTCACTCGACTATGAGCCAATCGGGGAAGCTGAAGGCGATCTAGTGAAGGTCGATATCTTGTTGCAGGGCGAGAAGGTCGATGCCTTTAGTGCAATCGTTCACAAAGATAAGGCTTATACCTACGGAACGATGATGACCGGTAAGTTGCGCGAGTTAATTCCAAGGCA
>CAIKID010000063.1 GCA_903827345.1 uncultured Actinomycetes bacterium
AGGACTTACCGAAAATCAAAAACTATTAATCCTGGGCTCAGGAACTAATGGGTTGCTTGCGGCGCAATTAGGACTTGCCAAGAATCTCGAAGTCCATGTTGCAGGCAGCCGGGAATCGTCTCTCCAACTCGCTCGTGATTTAGGCGTGTTACACGTTCACCGGTTGGACGATATACAGAGCGATCTCACCCGGGAGTATGACGCAGTTATCGATGCATCTAGTAGCGCAGAGATGCCACAACTGGCTTTGCAGAAAGTTCTTCCAGGTGGAAAGGCAGTTCTTATCGGGCTGTCAGAAGCGGCTAGCATGATCGATACGCGCACCGCAGTACTTCAGGATGTGACTATCGTGGGAATTCTTTCAGCCTCTCCAGGTCTGCCTCGCGCGATCGGGTACTTTGCCTCAGGAGCAGTCAATCCAGAGCCGTTGATTAGCGAAGTCATCGGGTTTCACGATGTTGCAGATCGACTTGAAGGAAATCGGGGGAGAGATGCGAAACCCGGACCGAAGATTCACGTTGATCCGCGATTGATATGAAAACCCTTATGGTAGAAGCAGATGTTCGAAGAGAGGCGCGATATGTCTTCAGAAAATAGATTCCCAGGCGAACACGATGGTCGTGTCGCGCTTGTGACCGGCGGTTCTAGCGGCATCGGTAGGGGAGCGGCGAATGAGCTCGCTCGGCAAGGCGCATCTGTCGTCGTTCATGGGCTTACCCTCGATGAAGCCAATCTAGTTGTGCAAGAGATTCGAATTGCTGGCGGTAAGGCGATCGCTGCATCGGGGCCTATCGATGATCCCGAAACTGCAATCGCGGCGGTTGCATTAGCGCTTTCTGAATATGGACAACTCGACGTGCTTGTGACGTCCGCGGGGATCCAGCGATATGGGGATGCCGTGGATACTCCCATTGAAGTTTGGGATGAGGTATTCAATGTGAATGTGAAGGGGGTATTTCTCGCTTGCAAAGCTGCGCTACCCGAAATTCGAAAGAGCCCAGCAGGTGCTATCGCCATCATCGCTTCAGTACAAGCAACAGCCACTCAAGCAAATGTTGCCGCCTACACATCTAGCAAAGGGGCGCTCTTGTCGCTGGCGCGAGCCCTCGCCGTCGATGAAGGGCCGCGTGGGGTTCGCGTCAATTCCATCAGCCCTGGAACAATCGACACTCCGATGCTCCGCAATACAGCGCGCTTATTGAGTGATGGGTCACCAGCTGGAATGCAAGCCCTGGTAGATGAATGGGGATCAGCACATGCGCTGGAACGCACTGGAACAACGCAGGAGCTAGGTTCAATAATATCTTTTGTTACCAGTCCGCGCGCGAGTTTTATGACAGGTGATGACATCCATGTTGATGGAGGGTTGCTAGCCAAGCTATCAGCTGCCGCCCCTAAGGGAGATAAGTAGTGATTCACCTGAGCGAACAGTTGTCGGCTCGTCCAGCGCCATTATGGGAATTAGTTAAACAATGTGGAGTAGCAAATACCGTTTCGCTCTTGCAAGGCGCCGAACAAGAACAACGTATGTTTGCCTCAGTCGGAGATGGAAAATTAACGGCCGGATTTAGCGACGGGATCATTCCCTGGTCGCTCGAAGGAATCACGCGTGACAAGGCGATCTTCGCTGCGCACGGTATTGAGATGATCGGTATTGAAGATACCGCGCCTATGGATCTCATTCGCTTGGGACTGCCCGGTCGCGATGAGCAAATTGCCCACGTTATTGCGCAGATTCGCGCAATGGGCGCGCTGGGGATCACAACGCTCTGTTATAACTGGATGGCAGTTTCGAGCTGGGCCAGAACGCGTACCGACATTGTTTCGCGAGGCGGGGCGCTTGTTACCGGATTTAAATTATCAGATACCGCAGAGATGTCACGTATTGCCGAGCCCGGTGAGTACTCCCAAGAACAATTGTGGGATGCCCTGAAATACTTTTTAGATGCGGTAATTCCCGAGGCCGAGGCAGCCAATGTGCGCCTAGGAATGCACCCAGATGATCCACCGTTACAAGAGATGCGCGGAATGCCCCGGATCATGAATTCGATCGATAATTATCGCCGGTTGCTCGAAATCTATCCATCGCGTTCAAATGGCATCACCTTGTGCCAAGGTAACTTTGCGCTGATGACCGATGATCTACCGAGCGTGATTCGCGAATTCGGTGCGCGCGATGCCATTGCCTTCGTGCACTTCCGTGACATTGTGGGGGATGCCACCGACTTCGAAGAGGCCTTCCACGACGCGGGACAGAATGACCTTCCAGCCTGTATCGCCGCATATAAAGAGGTGGGCTTTGATGGACCGATGCGTCCAGACCATGTCCCGACCATGCATGGCGAAACCAATGAGCGTCCCGCCTATGAGACCCTGGGGAGGCTCTTCGCCCTGGGATATATCAGAGGCTTGATTCACGCTATTTATGGGAAGCCAAAGCTCCGCTAAGGCCAC
>CAIKID010000064.1 GCA_903827345.1 uncultured Actinomycetes bacterium
GTCCTGTGCGAATGCTCAGGCTTCCTGGATCAAGATCCTCAAGCGCCAGGGTTATCTCGCTTAGGCAATAGAAATAGTTAGAGCCGATGGTGGCGTTTTCACGATATTGATGGAACGCCACCATCACTTTGTTTAGAGAGTAGAAAATTGAAATCTGGATTTTTGGCACGACATGAGACCAAGACGCTTATTGGTCCGGCTATTTTGTACCTCACCATATTTTCAATATTCCCTCTCGTCTATAGCTTGGGAATTTCTTTCTTTGAATTCAATCAAGTTAAAAATAAGTGGATCTTTCAAGGGTTAGGAAATTATAAGTTAATTTTTACGGATCCCATTTTTTGGAAGGCTCTGGCTAACACCGCAGTGATGACTGGAGTGGGGCTATTCTTTCAAGTCGTTATAGGCATTGGACTAGCAATCTTCTTCGGTCAGCGCTTGCGCGGTGGAAAGTTCGTTCGCGCTCTGCTGATCATTCCGATGATATTAAACCCCGTCGTCGTTGGATTAATGTGGCGTGCGCTATTGAATCCACAGTGGGGTCTCATAAATTGGGGCCTAGGCTTGGTGGGCATTCACAGACCTCCAATATGGGTGAGCGACCCTAACTGGGCTATCTGGACCTTGATTTTTGTAGATATTTGGCAATGGACCCCGTTCATTTTCGTGGTGGTCTTCGCTCGATATCAAGCTTTACCTCAAGATGTTTTTGAATCAGCTCGGGTAGACGGTGCTAATAGCAGGCAAATTTTCAGATCGATTACTTTACCTCTGCTCTCATCCGCAATTATATTTGCAGCGATCTTCCGCGGGATTGACTCGTTTCGAACGTTTGACTTGGTTTATGGGTTAACTTTTGGTGGGCCAGGGAGAGCCACGACCAATTTGAGTTTCTACTCCTTTGAAAACGGTTTTGTTTACTATCGCTACGGCTTTTCCGCTGCGATTGCATATGTGATGGTGCTAATCGCAACTATTGGTTTCACATTATTGTTGCGCTGGATGCCAGTCAGGCGGGTGGATTAACTATGATCGTCGGATCTCGCCCTCTAAAAAAATCTATTTCATATATTGGACTCGTATTCATTGGGCTGATCGGCGTTTTCCCGATCGCCTATTTGTTCCTACTGTCGACCAAGAGACGGCTGGATATAGGAGATGTTCCCCCCTCCCTCCATATTGACTGGCAAGTAGTAATCGACAACTACAAGGAGGTTTTGCTTCATCGCGGGTACATAACGAGCACAATTAATTCCATCATTGTGACGGTCATTGCGGTTTTGATATCTTTGTTGCTAGGAACGCCCGCAGCCTATGTATTTTCCAGAGTGAAATTCAAGAATGCTGAACGAATTAGTACCACGATATTAAGTCTTCGCTTTATGCCCGCAGTAGTGGTGGCGATTCCAATCCTATTAATGATGAGATTTATTCATGCTGAAAATACGCGGCAGGGACTAATTATTCCTTATGTAGCATCCTCGCTTCCGCTTGTGATTTGGATGCTTATAGGATTTTTTGACGAGATTCCTAAAGATATCGATGAAGCGGCAGAAATAGATGGCGCTAGTCGCTGGCGAACCCTACGTCACATATTGGTTCCGCTGGTGCGTCCCGGGAGTGTTGTCGCTGGAATCTTCGCGGGTATCTTCATTTGGAATGAATTTTTAGTTGGTATCTATATTATCGACTCTTCTAGTCTGAACACCGTGCCTATATCTGATGCAGGATTAATTAGCGCACAGAGACCGATCGACTGGAATATAGCGGCCACTGTGGGTGTGGTTACTTTAGTTCCTCTCTTGATCGCTGCCTTTGCAATTCAAAAACACATTGTTCAAGGAATCACTTCAGGATCTATTAAGTAAAGTCCCTCGGAGCAAAGGAGATGGAAATGAATCAAGAAGCCGAATTACTAACCGGAAACCTGGGATGGGCTGAAGGTCCAACCATTTTGCCTGATGGCAGAGTCTGCTTCGTTGAAACTTATCGCAGCCAGGTTTCTGTTTGGGAGCGAGGTGCTGGCGTTTCACAGTATGCATATACCGCCGGTGGCCCTAACAGTTGTGTGCTGGGTAGCGCTGGCGAGATGTATGTCTGCCAGAACGGGGGGACAACTGGTCCATGGCGAGCGGAAGAGATGGTTACGCCATCCATTCAAGTTATTGCACGCGAGGGTGGAAAGGCAGAAATCATCTGCACAGAGCTAGATGGCAAGAAGTTCAATGGCCCCAATGACTTGGTCTTTGGAAAGAACGGATCGCTCTATTTTACCGATCCTGGAACCTATCGGCCTGATA
>CAIKID010000065.1 GCA_903827345.1 uncultured Actinomycetes bacterium
ATAGCTGCCGTAGGTGCGGCGCGAAAGAGCGATAAAGATGAAATTTCCTATGCTGTAGGTCTTGTCACATTGCTGGGGACTCTCTCAATTTTTGTCATTCCGCCTATTACCAAACTTTTGAAGCTCCATGACACCACCGCGGGCGCTTGGATTGGGGCGGCCGTCCACGACATTGGTCAGGTAATCGCCACTTCTTCATTTGTTGGCGGGGATACAATCAAATACGCAGTCATAACCAAACTCTCTCGGGTCGTACTCCTTGCACCTTTATTAGTAATGCTTTCCCTAAGGGGAAATCAGGAAACTGTGAAAATAGGAAGAGTCAAAGTTCGCAATCTGTTCCCGCCATTCATCTTTGGGTTTATTGCTCTTGTCATTGTGAATAATTTCATCACTATTTCCAAAGCGGGTCTAGCTGACTTCAGCAACCTCTCAAAATTCTTACTCTCCTTTGGGCTGTTCTCTATGGCGATTAAGGTTCGATTCTCATCACTTCGAAGGATCGGGGGCAAGCCGCTGGTCTTCGGGATAGTTATGTGGATCCTTTTCGGAGCCTTCTCACTGACCGTCATTCGCGTACTAGGCATATAAAAGGTTTGGCACTCTACTTAGGATCGGGACACCCCTTACTTCATTGATTATCATTAATTGCTTGCTTCGCTCAGCCTCGCGAGAGGGTCCTGGATCGGGATGGAGACATTGTGACCGAGAATTTAGTTCATCCCTTTAGCATTGGGGATCGCACTCAATCTGATTTATTGGGTGGCAAAGGTGCGAATCTTGCCGAGATGGTACGAATTGGATTGCCGGTACCTCCAGGATTCACAATCACCACTCAGGCTTGTAGAGAGTTTCTAAGTTCTGGTTCGATGCCAAGTGGACTCCAAATAGAAATCGATTCAGCTCTGCAGGCATTGGAAACTTCGGTGGGAAAGCAATTTGGAAACCCCGAAAATCCACTCTTGGTATCTGTTCGATCTGGAGCAAAATTTTCAATGCCCGGGATGATGGAAACTGTTTTGAATGTCGGGATGACCCCGCTCGTTGCCGAAAACATGGCTACCCAAACTGGAAACCCGCGATTCGCCTGGGATTCCTATCGTCGTTTTGTAGATATGTATGGGCGAATCGTCTGTGATGTGCCCCCAGAGGAATTCCATAAAATTGAAGCCCGCGTCCTATCTACCTACGCCGTTTCCGGAATTCCAGAGTTGGATGTCGTTGGATTGCAGGCGCTCGCTGATGGATATATCAAGGTATGTGAAGCGCTAACTGGCGCGGCATTTCCTACGGATCCGCACGAACATCTGACGCAATCCATTGAAGCGGTCTTTAGATCGTGGAATTCAGAGCGTGCCCAGCTGTATCGCCGCCGCGAACGCATTCCATCTGATTTGGGTACTGCGGTAAATATTCAATCGATGGTCTTTGGAAATCTAACCGATGACTCTGGAACTGGTGTTGCATTTACTCGAGATCCTGCAACGGGGGAGCGCGGCAGTTACGGCGATTATTTAGAGCGTGCGCAAGGCGAAGATGTCGTAGCAGGCATTCGCAACACAATGTCTTTGGTGGAGTTCGGAGAGATATCTCCCGTTGTTCATGCTGAGCTGGAACGAGTGATGACACTTCTCGAAGATCATTACAGAGATTTATGCGATATCGAATTTACCGTGGAAAAAGGCAAACTCTGGATTTTGCAGACCCGCGTAGGAAAGCGGACGGCGGAAGCTGCGTTTAGGATTGCAACACAGTTGGTGGATGAGGGCAAGATCGATATGAACGAGGCGTTAGCCCGTACAACTGGAGATCAATTGGCACAGTTGATGTTCCCTCAATTTGATTTGACTGGTTCAGTTAAACCGATTGCCACTGGTATCCCTGCTTCGCCGGGGGCGGCGGTCGGTGAAGTCGTCTTTGATTCCAGACGAGCATTTGATCTGGCGCGAAGTGGCAAGAAAGTCATCTTGGTGCGGCGAGAAACTAGTCCGGATGATCTTGTGGGCATGGTTGCTTCTGAAGGAATCTTGACCAGCCGCGGTGGTAAGACTTCACATGCAGCGGTTGTTGCTCGCGGTATGGGAAAGACTGCAGTGTGCGGAACAGAGGCGATCGCTGTTGATGAACGCGCCAATCTCTTTACCTGCGGCAGTTTGACGGTTTACGAAGGCGAAACTATCTCCATTGATGGATCCACTGGAAATGTATATTTGGGATCAATCCCCGTTATCGCCTCCCCGGTTACCTCTTACTTGGAGGGACGACTTGCTGCGTCGAGCGATGAGGCATCGCCCGTTGTAAAGGCCGTCGATCGAATTCTCTCTTATGCAGATGAAATTCGTACCCTGAAAGTTCACGCAAATGCCGATACTCCAGAAGATGCGATTCGAGCCCGAATCTTGGGCGCCGAGGGAGTGGGGCTTTGTCGCACCGAACATATGTTCTTGGGTCCGCGTCGCGCTTATGTTGAAAGACTTGTATTGGCCGAGAATGAAGATGTGCAGCGCGGTGTTATATCTGAGATGGAACCCCTGCAACGGGCCGACTTTGTAGGAATCATGATGGCGATGTCTGGGCTGCCCGTCACGGTACGTCTTCTCGATCCGCCACTTCATGAATTCTTGCCACCGCTGGCTGATCTCAGCGCGAGCATGGCGCGGGCCGAAGCTCTGGGAGAAGAAATTTCTACGCGCGAACAAGCAATATTTACCGCCGTGAAGCGGCTTCATGAGGCAAACCCTATGTTGGGACTACGTGGCGTGCGTTTGGGTATTTTGATTCCAGAGCTTTACAAGATGCAGGTGCGTGCGCTGGTCCATGCGTATCTGGAAGTAAAGAAATTGGGGCACGACCCTAAGCCCGAAGTCATGATTCCACTCGTTGCAACCCAACGCGAACTTCTCTATCTGCGTGAAACGCTTGAAGAAGAGATTGCAAAGACATTTGCTGGCTCAGGTCAGAAACTAAACTTTCCCATTGGCACCATGATTGAGACTCCACGTGCTGCGCTTACCGCGAGCAGGTTGGGGCATTATGCAGACTTCTTCTCCTTCGGAACTAATGACCTCACCCAGTTAACATGGGCATTTAGTCGTGACGATGTGGAATCCACATTCCTTCCGCGATATTTAGATCTGGAACTCTTGCCGTTCAATCCCTTCGAGTCATTGGATCAAGCGGGAGTGGGAATCCTGCTGCATACGGCAGTAGAACAGGCGCGCGCCCTACGTTCAGATTTTAAATTAGGCGTATGTGGTGAGCATGGCGGAGATCCCCGCAGTATTCACTTCTTCCATGAGCTAGGCCTTGATTATGTTTCTTGCTCTCCTTTCCGCGTGCCGGTAGCGCGATTGGAGTCGGGACGGGCGTTGGTTTTGCAGAATTCTGCATCAACTTCTACTGCCTGAGATATCACAGCGATTACTCATATTTGTCGGTCTGCCGGGCTCAGAGGGAACCTGTAAGATTGCGCCCTAGCTACTTACTAATTCTCACAAATAATTAAGGGACCCATGAAGGCACTCGGCCGTTTCGCATTCCGTAAAAAATATTATGTAATAGGTTTTTGGTTGATCGCCCTCTTTGGGATCACCGCCATCGCGCAATCGGTGGGCTCTAACTTCAGCGATTCGTTCTCACTGCCTGGTACGGACTCCATGAAGGCGCTCTCTTTGCTGGGTAAAGCATTTCCAGGAAAGGCGGGCGATACCGAGACCATCGTCTTTCACGTAAAGACTGGAACCGTCAATGATCCTTCGGTGAAAAACGCGATGCAAGGGGTATTTGCTAAGGTTTCTGGAATATCTTCGGTTGGGGCTGTTAATTCACCTTATGAACCAATAAATGCTCGGCAGATCAGCCAAGATCAAACAACTGCTTATGCACCCGTGAACTTCTCTGTTAATGCTCGCCTCTTGAAGAGTAAGGATGTGCAAGCACTTGTAGATGCAGGCAAGGCTGCGTCAACCTCAAATCTCGAAATTGAATTTGGCGGTCAAGCAGTTGGTCAACTCAATGCTCCCAAGGGAAGTCCCGGTGAGCTGATTGGAATCTTCGCCGCTGGAGTCATTCTCTTCATCTCCTTTGGATCTCTCTTTGCGATGTTGTTGCCGCTCGGCGTTGCCCTATTGGCTCTGGGTACCGCGACAGGGATCGTCACGCTGCTAACTCACGTGATAGGTATCGCCAGCTTTGCACCGATCTTGGGTTCATTAATCGGTCTGGGAGTTGGCGTTGATTACGCGCTCTTCATTGTCTCGCGTTACCGCAGAGAGATATCTCGCGGCGTAGATCCCGAAGAGGCTGCAGCCAAGTCGATTGACACCTCGGGCCGCGCAGTTCTATTTGCCGGCGCGACAGTATGTATCGCGCTCTTAGGGCTATTTGTGCTTCGCCTTTCCTTCCTCAACGGGGTTGCAGTAGCCGCCTCAACGACAGTTCTTGTAACTATGGCAGCCTCTCTTACTTTGTTGCCTGCTCTCTTTGGTGTGATGAAGCGTCGCGTTCACTCGCGTCGCTCTCGCAGGAGCATTGACTCAGGCACCGTCAAAGATCACGAGCAGAGCACCTGGGCTAAATGGTCACGTGCCGTTGCCAAGGCTCCACGTTCATTAGCTCTTGGTGCGATTGCAATCATCGTGGTTATGTCGATTCCATATCTTTCTTTACATCTGGGTTCTTCAGATCAAGGCAATAATCCAAAGGGAACTACCACTCGATCTGCATATGACTTACTTGCAAAGGGTTTTGGACCAGGGACTAATGGCCCGCTGCAGGTAATCGCAGAGATCAAAACACCAGCCGATAAGACGGCGCTGCAAACGGTAGCGACAGCTCTTTCTACTACCCCGGGGATTGTTCAAGTGAGCCCGATAATCTCTTCACCTGACGGAACTGTTGGATTACTTCAAGTAATTCCGACAACGGGGCCACAGGATATTAAGACGAGTAATCTCATTACGTTGTTGCGCTCCACCGTGATTCCAAAGGCTCTCGCTGGCAGCACGACTCCAATTTATGTGGGCGGAACAACCGCCATCTTTGATGACTTCGCCACGGTCATTAGTGGAAAATTGCCACTCTTTATCGGTGTGATCATCCTTCTCGGGTGCCTACTCTTGCTCTTGGCATTCCGCAGCTTCGTTATTCCATTGACGGCCGGAGTAATGAACTTGCTGGCGGCAGGCGCATCCTTTGGCGTTGTCGTTGCAGTGTTCCAGTGGGGCTGGGGAGCAAAATTGCTTAACATCGGTTCAGGACCGATCGAAGCCTTCCTGCCCGTGATCATGTTGGCGATTTTGTTTGGGCTTTCTATGGATTACCAAGTCTTCTTGGTTAGCCGTATGCATGAGGAATGGCTACATACAAAAGAGAATAGCAAGGCAGTTATTGTCGGTCAGACCGAGACCGGCCGCATCATCACCTCTGCTGCGCTGATCATGATCACCGTCTTCTCATCATTCGTATTTGGTGGAGAAAAGGTCATCAAGGAGTTTGGTATAGGGCTTGCCTCTGCGGTCTTTATCGATGCATTTGTCCTGCGCACCATTATGGTTCCGGCGCTGATGCATCTCTTCGGCTCGGCTAACTGGTGGATTCCGGCCTGGCTGGAAAAGCGCTTACCTCGTCTCTCGGTTGAACCGGCAGAGCTCGAAGAGGTTCAGTAGATCTCTCTGCGGTGTCCGATGGCCACAACAAGAATTATTAGTTGGGTTGCATTAAACGAATAAATTATTCGGTAGTTGCCTACTCTGATTCGGTAACCCTCTCGACCCTTGAGTTTGATAGCTTTTGGGGGAATAGGGTTATCTCTGAGGAGCTCAATCGCACCAATTATTCGTAGTCGCTCTCTATTTGGAATAGCGAGCAGCTCCTTGAGCGCTTGGGGCCGCAGTTCAACGGAATAGCGACTCAAAGCAGACCGAGATCCCTCTTTACGCGCTCCCAAGGTATCGAAGGTGCGGTATCGGCCATGCTCTTATCGAAGGCTGAAATATCTTCCAACTCATCTACCGACTCGAGCATGGCCTGGTAAAGGGAAGGGTTAATGAGAATGGCAATGGGCTTTCCATGCTTGGAAATCGTTATTGGCTTCTTCTGGGCGCGAGAAATGACATCTGCCAGATCGGCGCGAGCCTGCGAAATCGATAAAGAGGTCATTTCAAAATTGTACTAAATAAAGTAATTTTAGTACAAAAGAGAAAGGTGCATAATTTTGGAATATCTATCTAAAGATTGCACTAAGAGCGCGGAATAGTTCACGCCACCGATCAGATGTTTAACACCTCTGCACCTGGCGTATTTGCGGCAGGAGATGTGCGCGGTGGCTCTACCAAACAACTCGCTTCAGCAGTAGGCGAAGGTGCAGCAGCGGCGATTCAAATCCGTTACTTCTTAGATAAGTTAGAGAAGTAAAAGTTAGAGAGTAGATGCAATGGCTCGGGTGTGGGCAGGGGTTGATCCGCAGCACGATCCGATGATGTTTACGCCAAGTTCGACCATTTGACGGGCGTAGTCGGCCATATCTTCTGGGGAACCATCGTAGATAAATACATCCCCTTGCAATTTTGGCAGTCCAGCATTGGACTGCGTAATAATGAAAACTCCCTCGGGTCTGGCGCCGACCAACTCTTTTGCGATGAGAAGCATCTCATCAACACCACGACCACAGTTGGCGCCGATGATTCGAACTCCCATTGCTGCAAGTTGGGTGACGGCAGCGGCGGGCTTTACACCCATCATGGTGCGTAAATTGGTATCAAAACTTAACGTTACGATTACTGGTAATTCCGGAGCAACTTCATGTGCAGCGTTTACAGCCGCTTCAACTTCACCTAAATCCGACATAGTTTCAATAAGAATTGCATCGACTCCACCAGCAACAAGTCCGCGAATTTGCTCAGCAAATAACTCTTTGCCACTTTCTAAAGTCAAAGTTCCCATCGGTTCCATCAGATCACCTGAAGGTCCAATATCTCCCATGACGAAAACGCCGGGATGGCGGTCGGCAACCTTGCGCGCAATTGCCGCGCCGGCCTTATTTAATTCTGCAACACGACTTTCTAGCCCATGCATCCCCAAGCGACCGCGAGTGCCACCAAAGGTGTTGGTTGTTATGAAGGATGCGCCGGCGCTGGCATAGGACTCCAGAATTTTCTCAATCTCTTCTGGTCTTTCAACGTTCCACAATTCAGGGGAGCCACCATCGGTCAGCCCAGCTTCCTGCAACATCGTTCCCATCGCGCCATCAGAGGCGAGCGCTGATTTTTCTAAAAGCTCATAAATTGATGACATTAATCGTCTGCTTTCTGGAGGGAATCTAGGAATGCGGCAATCTTTGCCTCACTAAAGTCAGCTTCTAGTTCTGCGGTGATTCTGGCCGCAAGCTGATCTGGCTCCTCGATGGCTTCAACCCATGGGTCCCGGACCCAGCCTGAGATGTAGTCATCGGCTCCGGTCGCCCCCAGGCGCATCGCGGCTTCGTCGATCGCCTCTTGAAATCTGGCCGGGAGCGCGACTTTGATCTGCGTCTCCCCGCTGCGGGCTATCACCATGGAGGGAAGCTCACGCCAACGCATAATTTGATACTCGCTCATTTGCGGAGTCTATTGGCTCAAAAGAGGGCTATCTCGGCGAAAATTTGTGTATCAATTCGACGAAGACTGATATATCATCAAACCGTGACGCAGCCGATTCATATCTTCTCCCGCGAGAGCTCTTCGCTATCCGAAGAGGCCTATGTCGCCATTCGCACAATGATCATTCGCTTGGAACTCAAACCCGGCTCTCTGATCAGCGAGAGTGAGTTGATGGCCAAGTTGAGATTTGGGCGAACTCCTATTCGGGAAGCGTTGCGCGCACTGGCTAATGAGCGGTTGGTTGAGGTGTATCCCCGTCGCGGAATGTTCGTCTCCAGTGTCGATGTCAAAGATTTGGCGGCAATCTCTGAGGTACGAGCAGTCTTGGAAATTAAGGCTGCCGAACTGGCTGCACTGCGTTCCACCGCGGCTGACCACGTCATCACCTCGGAATTAATTAATGAAATTAAAGCGATTAAAGGTTTGCCGGATATGGCGAAGTTAATTGGACTGGATCAACGGATTCATCACCATATCTATGAATGCACACACAACGAATTCTTGGCTTCCTCGCTTGATAATTATTACGGCCATGCACTTCGCATCTGGTTCTTAGCTTTGGATCAAGTGGCCGGATTAGCCGAGGCGGTCATCGAACATCGCACACTGCTAGAAGCGATATCTCGCAATGACCCCGCAGCTGCCGCAAAGGCGATGAGAGAACATATCGAAGGATTTGAAACAAGTATTCGCAAGAGTTTGTAAGCCACTACTCAAGGAAAGTTAGGAAGAAAAATGAGCACAGTTCCAGCGAAGGCAAAGGCCGTAATTATCGGCGCCGGTATTGTCGGAAATAGCGTTGCCTACCATTTAGCACGGCTGGGATGGCGCGATCTCGTCCAGATCGACAAGGGACCATTGCCAAACCCTGGTGGATCTACCGGCCATGCCTCGAACTTCATCTTTCCGACAGATCATTCCAAAGAGATGACCGCCATCACGACTGATTCGATGCGCCAGTATAAAGAGCGCGGAACATTCACTGAATGTGGTGGAATCGAAGTCGCTCGTACACCCGAGCGCATGCAGGAGCTAGAACGCCGCATGTCCTCAGCACATTCATGGGGAATCGCAGATACCGCGATCGTGACTCCCGCGGAAATAAAGAAATTGGTTCCCTATATCGATGAAACAGTGATCTTAGGTGGTTTCTATACTCCCTCAGTCGGAGTTGTGGACTCACTCCGTTGTGGAACGCTGATGCGCGAAGATGCAGTCGCAATGGGGGCCTTGCAAACTTTTGCAAACATTGAAGTTTTAGGTATGGATGTCGAGAACGGTCGTATCACCCGGGTTCGCACGGACCACGGAGATATTGAAGCTGAGTACGTTGTAATTGCCACTGGTTGCTGGAGTCCAAAACTCGCGGCAATGGCTGGCGCTTATATTCCGCTCACCCCTGCCGTGCACCAGATGAAAGATATTGGCCCAGTTCCATTCTTCAAGGATTCCAGAGGCGATATCGAGTGGCCGATCATTCGCGATATGGACACGAATATGTATGAGCGTCAGCATGGAACCGGACTTGAAGTTGGTTCATATGCACACCGACCAATCCTGTACACCCCTCAAGACATTCCTTCTAATGCTGCGGCAGCCCTCTCTCCGACGGAATTTCCCTTCACACAAGAAGATTTCGATATTCAAGATGAGCACTCTCTCGAACTGATGCCATCAATCATTGGTGATGAGAATGTACGTGAAAAATATGCGATTAACGGGATTCTCTCTCTCACACCAGATGGCAATCCAATTGTTGGAGAGACTCCTGAAGTTAAAGGTCTTTGGACAGCATCAGCAATTTGGGTTAAAGAGGGCCCGGGTTTCGGCAAGTCAATTGCCGAATGGATGGTGCTCGGCGAATCCGAGATCGATCTGCACTCATCAGATGTCGCACGCTTCCACGAACACCAGAAGATGACGTACCACGTCAAGGCTCGCTCTTTTGAAGGATTCAACAAGATGTACGGGATCGTCCATCCAAATGAACAATGGGCAAGCAACCGCAACGTACGCCTATCTCCCTTTTATGCTCACGAGAAAGAGCTAGGCGCTGTCTTCTACGAGACCGCTGGTTGGGAACGTCCATTCTGGTACGAATCAAATAAGCATTTAGTTGAAAAATTCGGTGACAAGGTAATGCCACGTTCATCAGAATGGGAATCACGCTGGTGGTCACCGATCATCAATGCTGAACATTTACAGATGCGCGAAACCGCTGCGGTCGTTGACCTCAGCGCCTTTGCAATCTTTGATGTCACTGGACCAAGTGCGCTATCGGTCGTGCAAAGGGTTGCCCTGCGCCAGATGGATGTTGCGATCGGCAGAGTTGTATACACGCCGGTACTTGGAATCAACGGCGGATTCAAATCTGACTTGACCATCATGCGTTTAGGCGCAGACCATTTCCGTGTTGTCACTGGTGGAGCGCATGGCATGGCAGATAAGAAGTGGTTTAAGGATCAGTTGCCAGCAGATGGATCGGCACAGATAGTTGATCTGACCTCTCATTACACAACTATCGGAGTTTGGGGTCCCAAGGCGCGTGAGATCCTTTCGGCGATTACCACAAACGACCTATCGAAGGATGCTTTTAAATTCAGCAGTTGCAAGATGATCGAGGTTGGACCTCTGAGCGTTCTGGCATCTCGAATCTCCTACGTCGGAGAGCTGGGTTGGGAGCTTTACATTCCTATTGATCAAGGCGCCAAGCTTTGGGAGATGATTTGGGAAGCCGGCAAGAGCCATGGACTTATCCCTGCAGGAATTGGACTTTACGGCACTACGGGACGCCTGGAAAAGAGTTATCGCGCTTATGGTGCAGAACTCGAAACCGAGTACAACGTGGTTGAAGCAGGTATGCAAAGTCCAAAACTTAAGGAACAGGACTTTATTGGTCGTGCGGCACATGAAAAGCATCGCAACGCCGCACCGCTAACGACTCTCGTTTCGCTCTTTGTCGATGATCACACATCATCCACGGGGGAGAAGCGCTACATGCTGGGCAAGGAACCGATCTTGATGCTGGACAAGAGTCCAATCATTGATTCACATGGACGTCGCTCCTATGTGACGAGTGCCGGCTCTGCTCCTTCACTCGGAAAACATATCCTGATGACCTACCTACCGACCGAGCTAGCTGTCATGGGCAATAAGTTCCTCGTTGAATACCTGGGCGAGTTCTATCCAGTCAGCGTTGCTGGCGTTGGCGCAACACCACTCTTTGATCCAACGAACGAGAGGATTTTGGCGTAATGGATCTCCTTGTTTGCTTGAAACGAGTTCCCATAGCGGGCGGTACCTTTCTATTAACGCCGGATAATCGGGACGTTGAAACCAAGCATTTGGGCTTTGGTATAAGTCCTCATGAAGAGAACGCTGTGGAAGCCGGAGTTCAACTCGTTGAGCAGATGGGCGGCTCGCTCACCCTGCTGACGCTGGGACCTACCGATGCCGAAGAACAACTGCGCTCTCAACTTGCGATCGGCGCATCACGGGCAATATTGCTCGAAACTGATGGTCAAGATTGGGATCCACAAGGGACGGCAGCTGCGTTGGTTGACGCCATCAAAGCCGAAGAGACGAAGTTCGATCTCATTCTATTTGGTGCTGAATCTGCTGACAGTGCGGGTTATCAGATTCATATTCGAATCGCTCATGCACTGGGCTGGCCAATTATCACAAATGTAAAAGCCATGACGATTAAGGATGGAGTCGTGCACTGTGAACGTGTCGTTGGTAGCGAGCGTGAATTGTACGAAGCCCCTCTTCCAGCCATTGTCACCGTCAGAGATGGCCTCAACATTCCACGCTATCCATCGGTGCCTGGACGGATTCAATCGCGCAAAAAGCCAGTGGATATGAAGAAGGCCGAACCCCG
>CAIKID010000066.1 GCA_903827345.1 uncultured Actinomycetes bacterium
GATCTCCGCGAGCTCAGCATCCGTAACGACGTCAACCCACACGACATCGTCAAGCTCGGCGAAAAGATCGAAGCACTGGTTCTGACCAAGGAAGACAAAGAAGGTCGCCTGCTGCTCTCCAAGAAGCGTGCTCAGTACGAGCGTGCCTGGGGCGAGATCGAAGGCAAAAAGGAACGCGACGAAGTCGTTACCGGTTTGGTCATCGAAGTTGTTAAGGGTGGCTTGATTGTTGACATCGGACTCCGCGGCTTCTTGCCGGCATCACTCGTTGAAATGCGCCGGGTACGCGATCTCACTCCTTATATCGGTAAGGAAGTTGAATGCCGCATCATCGAGCTTGATAAGAATCGCAACAACGTCGTTCTTTCACGTCGTGCATATCTTGAGCAGACTCAATCAGAGTCTCGTACAACATTCCTCAACCAGCTCACAAAGGGCCAAGTTCGTACCGGTGTCGTTTCATCGATCGTAAACTTTGGTGCTTTCGTTGATCTTGGTGGAGTAGATGGTCTCGTCCACGTTTCAGAACTCTCTTGGAAGCACATCGATCATCCAAGCGAAGTTGTTGAAGTTGGAGATGAAGTTACCGTTGAAGTTCTCGAAGTTGATTTCGAGCGCGAGCGTGTTTCACTCTCACTTAAGGCAACTCAAGAAGATCCATGGCAGGCATTTGCTCGCACCCACACCATCAACCAAGTTGTTCCTGGTGAAGTTACCAAACTGGTTCCATTCGGCGCATTTATTCGCGTCTTCGAAGGTATCGAAGGCTTGGTACATATCTCCGAGTTGGCTGAACGCCACGTCGAGATCCCAGAGCAGGTTGTTCAAGTTGGAGATGAGCTCTTTGTAAAGATCATCGATATTGATCTTGAGCGTCGCCGTATCTCTCTTTCTCTCAAGCAGGCTAACGAGGGTCATGAAGTTGAGATCGAAGCTTTCGATCCCAGCCAATACGGAATGCCAGCTCGTTACGATGCCGAAGGAAACTTCATCTACCCAGAAGGCTTTGATGCTGACTCACAAGAGTGGCGTGCAGGCTTCGAAACACAGCGCGAAGAGTGGGAGCGTCAGTACGCTGAAGCCCAAACTCGCTTCCTTGCGCACAAGAAGCAGAAGGCAGAGGCGAAGGCTGCAGATGCCGCCGCAACTCCAGAAGCTGAAGAGGTCGCAGAGTAATCCTCGAGCGACTCCCATAGAGTTGAAGGCCCTGACGCTAGCGTCGGGGCCTTTTACATTTTGATTGGTGGTGCCTACTCAAATCAGCATGAGTAGGCTTACGGGGTGCTTCTCGTTGCTTTGACAGGTGGAATCGGTTCAGGAAAATCCCTCGCCGCGCAGTACTTTGCGTCCTGTGGCGCCCAAATCTTGGATTTTGATCAATTAGCTCGAGATGTTATTGAGCGGGGTACTGAGGGTTTCGATGAAATCTTGGTTCGCTTTGGCGACGATGTATTACGCGAAGGAAATCTAGATCGGGCCAAGTTGGCCGAAATTGTCTTTAGCGATGGCATAGCTCGCAAAGATTTAGAGGCGATTACTCACCCCAAGATCCGCGCGGCTTTTGACGAGGTTGTCGCTGGGCTCGCCCCGGAGGCGATCCTTGTTAGTCAGATCCCGCTGCTAGCCGAGAGTGATTATCCCTACCCCTTCGACTTCGTGGTGACTGTCAGTGCTAGCGAGGATACTCGCCGAGCCCGACTCATTAAACGCGGAATGAAGGATTATCAGGTGACACAACGAATGCAGGCTCAGGCCACAGATGCACAGCGCGCGGCGGTAGCTGACGCGATTCTGGTCAACGACGGAAGCGAAGATGATTTGTTGCGCCACGTAGAAAATCTTTATGAAGATCGCCTCTACCCTGCCCGAATGGGGATGTAGTGCGTCCAATTTCAGATTTACAACGGAAAGTTAAGCCCTTCGAAGTAATCAGCGATTACATTCCATCCGGAGATCAGCCGACCGCGATCGCCGATCTCACCCGGCGAATTGAAGCGGGGGAGCAAGATGTTGTTCTCTTGGGTGCCACTGGTACCGGAAAGTCCGCGACTACCGCTTGGCTCATCGAACAATTACAACGACCTACCTTGGTTCTCGCCCCCAATAAAACTTTGGCGGCACAGCTAGCAAATGAATTCAAAGAACTTCTTCCCAATAATGCGGTCGAATACTTTGTTTCCTACTACGACTATTACCAACCAGAAGCCTATGTTCCGCAATCAGATACCTTTATCGAGAAGGATTCCTCGGTGAATGAAGAAGTAGAGCGGCTACGTCACTCGGCTACCAACTCACTTCTCACCCGACGCGATGTGATTGTGGTTGCCACTGTCTCTTGCATTTACGGTTTGGGCACGCCGCAGGAATATGTCGATCGCATGATCCGGTTGCGCGTGGGTGACTCCATCGAACGCAATCAATTGCTGCGTCGCTTCGTGGACATTCAATACAAGCGCAACGATATGGCCTTTGAGCGGGGGACTTTCCGTGTCCGCGGAGATACCGTCGAAATTATTCCGATGTATGAAGAGCATGCCATCCGTATCGAGATGTTTGGCGATGAGATCGAAAAGATCATGACCCTGCATCCTTTGACCGGCGAGATCATTCGTGATGAGACCGAGATGTATATATTTCCTGCCTCACACTACGCGGCGGGTGACGAAACCATGAAACGCGCCATCGTAGATATTGGTGAGGAGATGGAGGAGGCGGTTCTCAAATTTGAAAAGGCGGGCAAGCTTCTAGAAGCGCAGCGCCTGCGCATGAGAACCACCTTTGATATCGAAATGATGCAGCAGTTGGGCTTCTGTAGCGGAATCGAAAACTATTCGCGTCATATCGATGGCCGTGGCGCTGGCTCGCCTCCCAACTGCCTGCTCGACTATTTCCCGGAAGATTTCCTCGTCGTCATTGATGAATCACATGTCACGGTTCCTCAGATCGGCGCGATGTACGAAGGAGATGCCTCTCGAAAGCGGACCCTGGTTGAGCATGGATTCCGTCTGCCCAGCGCGATGGATAACCGGCCACTACGTTTTGATGAATTTCTTACCCGCAAGGGACAGACGGTTTATCTCTCTGCGACC
>CAIKID010000067.1 GCA_903827345.1 uncultured Actinomycetes bacterium
GGCAAAGAGACCATCTTCAAAACCGCTCTTAGTAACGCGCTTGAGGTAAACAGCAGGGATGATCTGATCGGTATCAACATTCGAACGTCGAAGTGGAATAGCCGTTCCTGTATGTGTGACAAATTTTTCCATGATGCGCTCCTTAGAGATCTGCCGGGGATGAAAGAGTTCCGCGAATTGCAGTAGCGGCGGCTACCAGTGGGCTCACCAGGTGAGTACGACCACCCTTGCCCTGACGACCTTCAAAGTTACGATTTGATGTTGATGCAGAACGCTCGCCGACCGCTAATTGATCGGGGTTCATTCCGAGGCACATAGAGCAACCAGCATTACGCCACTCTGCTCCAAAATCGATAAAGACCTTATCTAAGCCCTCCTGCTCTGCCTGCAAGCGAACCCGAGCAGAACCCGGAACGACAAGCATGCGAACTGAATCAGCCTTCTTCTTGCCTTTGAGAATATCTGCCGCTGCTCGCAAATCTTCAATGCGGCCGTTCGTGCAGGAACCAAGGAAGATGGTATCTACCTTGATTGATTTAAGTGGCACACCTGCTTCGAGGCCCATATATGTAAGGGCGCGCTCTGCGGCTCCACGCTCTTCAACATCAGCGATTTCTGCTGGGTTTGGAACTGAGGCGTTCAGAGGCAACCCTTGTCCAGGATTGGTTCCCCATGTAACGAAAGGTGCAAGTTCTTCTGCTTTGAGAGAGATCTCAACATCAAATTTTGCATCTGCATCGGTTGTAAGCGTCTTCCAATAAGAGAGCGCTGCATCCCAATCTGCACCTTGAGGTGCATGTGGCTTGGTACGGACGTATTCGAAGGTCTTCTCATCAGGTGCAATCAATCCAGCGCGGGCGCCAGCTTCGATCGACATATTGCAGATGGTCATGCGACCTTCCATAGAGAGCGCCCGAATGGCAGAACCGCGATACTCGATGACATAACCTTGTCCCCCACCGGTACCGATCTTTGCGATGATTGCCAAGATAACATCCTTGGCCGTGACGCCATCTGGAAGTACTCCATCAACATTGATCGCCATTGTCTTGGGGCGAACGAGTGGCAGCGTCTGTGTAGCAAGTACATGTTCAACTTCCGATGTCCCAATGCCAAATGCGAGAGCGCCGAATGCGCCGTGAGTTGATGTATGGGAATCGCCACAAACAATTGTCATTCCAGGTTGAGTGATTCCTAGTTGAGGACCCACGACGTGAACAATTCCCTGCTCGGCATCACCAAGAGAGTGAATGCGCACACCAAATTCTGCACAGTTCTGGCGCAAGGTATCCACCTGCAATCTAGAAACTGGATCAGCGATGGGGAGATCAATATTTTGAGTTGGGGTGTTATGGTCTTCGGTTGCAATAGTGAGATCGGGGCGGCGCACTTGGCGACCAGCTAAACGCAATCCATCAAAGGCCTGTGCTGAGGTAACCTCATGAATAAGGTGGAGATCGATATAAATGAGGTCAGGTTCGCCCTGCGCGCTACGCACAATATGGTCGGCCCAAATCTTCTCGGCTAGAGTTTTACTCATATCCACTCCCTCGCTCAATGAATTTCATCCCAGATCTTGCATCTCAAAGTCTGAGATGGCATTATCAGAGTATGGACACTAAGAATAGCGGAGTCGGAGTATTAGACAAATCAGTGCGCATCTTGGCCACCCTGGAGGCCGGACCGCACTCACTCGCCGAACTAGTTGCCGCCACGGGAATCGCTCGCCCCACGGCTCACCGATTAGCTGTCGCTCTCGAATTCCATCGCCTCGTTACTCGTGATCTGATGGGGCGCTTTGTACTAGGTGCGCGCGCCGCGGAGTTGGCCTCGGCTGCCGGCGAAGATCGCCTGCTCTCGGTTGCTAGTCCCGCGCTCTCGGCACTGCGCGATGCCTGCGGCGAAAGTTCGCAGCTCTATCGTCGCCAAGGAGATCTCCGTATCTGCGTTGCCACCGCTGAGCGACTATCCGGGTTGCGGGATTCAGTACCCGTTGGGACAGTTCTAACAATGCAAGCTGGTTCCGCTGCACAGATTCTGCTCGCCTGGGAAGAGCCCGATAAATTGCATCGGGGATTAAACAATGCGAAATTCACAGCCGCTACCCTCTCGGCTGTTCGTCGCCGCGGTTGGGCGCAATCAGTAGGGGAACGCGAAGTGGGCGTAGCTTCGGTGAGTGCACCAGTGCGCGGACCCAACAATAAGGTGATCGCCGCTGTAAGTATTAGTGGACCTATGGAGCGACTCGGTCGTCAACCCGGACGCGCACATGCTGCTCAGGTAATGGCCACAGCTGCGCGACTAAGCGAGTATTTAATTCAAGCGAAAGATAAGTAAATTAGCGCGCGTAGACCGCAAAAAAGTCGCGACTGCTCTGGCTGAAATATCGATTCGCTGGGCGGGTAAACGCCACTAACTTAACGGGAGGCTTCATAGCTCCAGTGATGGTCGTCGGATACCACATATACGAAATCCATTGTTGGTTTATGTCGAGTTCCATGGCGCGAACCGCACCCGCAGTTTTCAAGAGATCTGCCAAACTTTGCACAGATAGCGCATTTCCAGCTACGTAAATTACATTTCCGTCTGCATCGACTCCAAGGCCAGATCTCCACACCAGGTGCGCATTTTTAACGGTCCAACCCCACTTTTGCAGGACGCTCTCGTTGAGATTTGGGGTGATGACGCCATTATCAATTAACATGCTCAAATTTTGACGAGAGGAGACGACAGTTGAATTCATAGAAACTTCGCTCCCCCACGATCCAATATCGAGGTGACCATCTGAGTAGATAACAAGACTTGCTTTTCCATCTACAAGTGGCTTGAGGAGAACACCGTTTTGATAGTAACCACCAAGAGAATCTTTGATCTTAAAAGCGCTATTGAATGTTGCTGCTAATCCGGTGAGATCAGATCCTTGGAGAAAATCGGTGGATCCCAGCTTGGCCAACTTGCCGGGTTCAGAAAAACCTGGATGCTGCACAAATCGCAGGAGAGAGCTCTGCATGATTGCTATCCCGGCCAAATATGAGGTGTGCTGTTGATCTGGACGTAAAAAACCCACTTGAATAGCTGGTTGTCCATTGACCTTATAGACGGTCTTTAGGTCGCCCTCGCCTGGCAATGCAGGAGTGACAACACTAGGAATAGTTTTCCCAATATGAAGAGCGCCTTGCGCGAGCAATTGTGCGGCACTTTGATCAAGCGCGCCGCCAACCTTTGGTTTCTTTACGTCGTACTGAACGTTTTCCAAAGATGTGATTACCGATCCAAGATAATGATTTCGGCCCCATTCGGCTAACCGGGCCGATACGGGATCGGTACCTGGAGCGAGCAAGGCGGTGCTCACAGACCAGAGAATTACGACAAGAAAGAGAGAGGGGGCTCCGACCGCTATTCGCTTTAAATTGCTCGCCTTCTTTACCCACTGTGCGATAAGCGATGAACGTTGTTTAGTCCATTTCATACAGCGATGATACCTGTCAACGTTGAGAAATCTTGCGGAAAATAGCTGGTGGCATTGTCGCAAATACCATAGCCACATATTTAAGTATGGAGGGAGCCCATGTGACCACTTTCTTTGACGAAATTGCTCTCACTCCATATTGAGCGCATTCCTCTGTAGTTATAGAGAAAGGAGCAATGGCCATTCCTGCGGTCATCTTGCTCTTAACAAATCCTGGACGCAGAATTTTTATCTTTACACCGCTGCCATGCAATTTGGCAGCGAGCCCGCGCGCATAAAAATCGAGACCGGCTTTTGTGGATCCGTAAGCAAAATTATCATCACGAGGGCGAACCTGAGCGAAAGAGCTAATAATCAGAATCGTTCCATGTGCTTGGATCTTCATGCGCTCTGCGATCAAGGCAAGAAGATGTACCGTTCCTAGGTAGTTCACACCCATCGCATCAACAAGATTTTCAGTATCACTTTTCTCGGGGTTATTGCCAAGAACGCCAACGGCGATAATCGCCAGGTCAAGATCGCCCTTATCGAAAAGTTGGCTCGCTACTCTTTCGCGGGCTGATTTATCGGTTATATCCAGAGCGAAATCGCCTTTGCGGCCGACCTCAATCACCTCCGTGGATTTCCCTGCCACCAACTTTGCGACAATCGTCTGCCCGATTTCACTTCCGGAGCCGATGAGGGCTAAACGCCCAATACTTTTGAATCCGTTTAACATAGGTGCAGCCTCCTGGCTTGGTCAGATTGCCATAATTGATCTGGATCCATTGCGCTTCGAATCTCTCTCCAGCGATTGAGTTCCGGATACATGATTGGAACGAAGCGAGCATCAAGTCGAGAGTCCTTGATTAAATATATTCGTCCGCCGCGCGAAACGAGCTCTTCATCAA
>CAIKID010000068.1 GCA_903827345.1 uncultured Actinomycetes bacterium
GAAATCGAGGTACATCGTGAATTGCTTTCCATCAGGGAAAGCCACATGGGCCACAGGGTCTGGCTCAAAGTACTTTAAGCCGTACTTGCTTATCAGCCCTAGTTCATCATTGAGCAATAGTGGATTGGAGCGAATCAAGGTGTGGCCAGTAGAACAGGTATCAATGAGGAAGCCAGGGTCGAGTAGTTCTTCGGTGGCAGCTCCTCCACCGGGGATGGAGCGAGCGTCCAGCAACACGGTACTAAAACCGGCCTTTGCTAAGTAACACGCCGTAATGAGACTGTTATGACCTGCCCCTGCGACGACAATATCTGCTTCCATGGATGCACCCCTTTGGCGCGATTTTGCCACAGCAAACGATTGCATTCAAGGGTTTTCGGTGAAAGAATGATTTAAGGAGGTACTCCATGAAGGCAGTTGTGATCAGTAATTATGGTGGTCCAGAATGCTTGGAGTATTCCGACGCCCCCACCCCAAAGCCGGGCTCGAATGAAATTTTGATTAAGACCGCCTTCATTGGGGTCAATTTCACCGATATTCGAAACCGCGTTGGAGATGGTGATGGCAAAGTTCCCATGATTATTGGCGTGGAAGCGAGCGGTCAGGTTGTTGAGGTTGGCGCCGGGTGCACCAAGTTCAAGGTGGGAGATTTTGTAACGTCATTCACTCGTGGTCACGCTTATGCCGAATACGTCACCGCGCTCGAGCGCTTTACCGAAAAGATCTCCGAAAGCTTTGCACAACAACCAGAGTCCGCTGGGGTTCTTGTAACTGTTCCTCTCGCGCTCAATGTTGTTGAGAGGGCGGCCCGGGTACGAGCTGGAGAGACAGTTTTACTTCATGCTGCATCGGGTGGAGTGGGATCGATAGTGGGTCAATTGATTAAGAAGATTCCAGGAACTCGCCTACTAGGAACTATTAGTGATATGTCAAAAGCAGATTACGCAAAGGCACACGGTTACGACGAGCTTATGAATTATGAAAATTTTGCGGAACGAGTGATGGAATTAACCGATGGTCGCGGAGCCGATATCGTTTTAGATCCAGTAGGCGGATCAGTCCAGAAACGTTCCCTTGAAATCGTTGCTCCATTTGGTAGATTGGTTTCGTACAGCAATATCTCGCGAGCACCGCAAGAGTTACCATCAGCGCTCTGGTTTAGAAGCAAATGCATTGGATTTGTTGGCATTTCTAATGGTTCACTCTCTGACCACAGTCCAGAAATTCTTGCAGAAAGCTTAAGGCGATCAGTGGAATTAGTTCAGGACGGAACCATAAAGATAGATGTGACCGAAGTCTTTCCTTTGGCACAAGCCTCAAAGGCACATGAGATATTTGAGCAACGCTCCGCTGTCGGCAAATTTATCCTGGCGGTCTAAGTGCGGCGAAAATATGCAGTTTTTGTGCTCTTTGGCCTCGTCATATTTTCCCTCGTCGGTTTTGCTCTTGTGCGCTTAATGCAGAGCCCTAAGGCCAAGCCTGCAGTTACCGGTGTGCAGATTTTTAAGGGTCCAGTCATAAAGACGATTTATAGTAGTTTGCAGGTCGAAGTTGTCGTGAAGAACCATCGCATTATTGATGTGATCCCATTAGTACTTCCCAATTCTGATACACGTTCAATAACTTTGGCGCGAGTGTCTGTGCCAATCCTACGAAAGGAGGCAATTAGCCAGAACTCCGCCGAGATCCAGGGAGTATCTGGAGCTAGCGTTACAAGCAGCGCATTTAGTCGATCATTGCAAGGCGCGCTAGCGAAGGCAGGGCTGTGAAAAAGAGTTCACAGCGGTGGGAAGTTGGTCCAATAGCATTCTTGGTTGCAGGTTTGCTCTTCATGGAGAATTTGGATGCGGCAGTAATACCAACCGCCGCTCCAACAATTGCGCGCCAGTTCCATATTCTCTCTGGCCAAGTGGGCATCTGTGCCACCGCCTATCTAATGGCAGTAGTCGTTCTCATTCCCGTGAGCGCTTGGTTCGTTGAAAAATGGGGAGCGAGACCCGTTCTCTTTACCAGCATTGTAATTTTTACTGGAGCATCTTTACTATGTGCCGGCAGCACGA
>CAIKID010000069.1 GCA_903827345.1 uncultured Actinomycetes bacterium
GGGGCGGTTGCTTCTGGAGTCACGTCAGTTGGAGAGACGCCAGTTCCCCCGGTTGTAACAATGAGATCTACTCCAGCACTTAGCGCGCGAGAAATCTCAAGGGTGATGAGAGAAGGCTCGTCTGAAACGACTACAACGTCGGCCAGCGAATACCCGAGCTCAGATAACCCTTGTGCCAAAATCTTCCCACTGCGGTCTTCGTAAACCCCAAGTGCAGCTCGGGTACTAACGGTGATGACCTGGGCGGTATAACTAATCAATCTCTTACCCAGTCACCGTTTCGGCCACCAGATTTCTTCTCAACTTGAACATCGCAGATCGTTGCAGCAGGGTCGAGAGATTTCACCATATCAATGATGGTCAGTCCCGCGATTGCTACTGCAGTGAGCGCTTCCATCTCAACGCCGGTGCGATCAGCGGTTCTCACTTCTATCTCGATAAAGACTCCCTGATCTTTAACTTCCAAATTGACGTCGACTCCGTGAATAGCAATCGGATGACAGAGCGGAATCAGATCGGGGGTTCGCTTTGCTCCCATGATGGCTGCAATTCGCGCTGTTGCTAGGACATCGCCTTTAGGAACTCCGCCACCGCGTAAAAGTCCAATAACTTGTGGTGAGAGTTTTACCCATCCAGAAGCGCTGGCAATACGGAGCGTAATATCTCGGCTAGCGACATCGACCATATGTGCCTGGCCTTTGTCATTAATATGCGTGAGCGAATTCTCGGGAGTCATAGGCTTCAATCCTAATTTACGGGAGCGGTAACCATAACACGGAGCTTCCGGCTTTGTTGATCCCCGGGGCTGCCACAGCAATTCCAGTTGATTGGGCCAGCCCGCGGAGCATGGCAGATCCTAGATATTGGCTCTCTTCAAATTCTGCACCATGCATATTGCCAGGCACCAACTTTGTAAATCCGGGAGCAGTTGTAATCTCTTCGCGGATCGTCACGCTTTTAAGTTCCAGAGCAGGCCGCCCCAAGAGCGAATCAAAAAGTGGCGCTCCTAGAGTAATAAGAGAGAGGATCGCCGACTGCGGATTGCCTGGCAGGCCCAGCAATGAAACGTTCCCCAGAGTTGCCAACAACATGTGGTAACCGGGTCTAGCTTTTACCCCATCAATGAGGAGTGAGCCATCAAGTGCAGATATTGCACCATGGACATGATCCCGCGGGCCAGCTGCCGTACCACCAGTCGTGATCACAACATCAGCGCGCTTACAAGCAGTTGCAATTGCTGCAATGACAAGAGAGATTTCATCGACCACATAATTGGTTGCGATGAGCTCTACGCCCATGCGCTGCAACCAAGCCGGCAATTGCGGTCCTAGCGAATCGCGAACTAGCCCGCCATTTGGGATACCTTCTAATTGCAGTTCATCGCCTAGGAGAATTATTTCGATTCGGGGTTTGCGAGTTACTTCAAGGGAATCAAATCCCGCAGCGGCGAGCAGACCGATCCACGCTGGAGATAAGACGGTTCCCGCCTTAGCAATAACTTCACCGCTTCGACATTCCATACCAGCGGGACGAATCTCTGCATCTTCTTTAACCTTGCCCGACACCATGTCATCTACAACTTGAGCATTCTCCCAACGCAGAACCGCGAAAGTGCCCCGAGGGATGACGGCGCCTGTCGCAATTCCTACAGCAGTACCTGAAATTAGTTCATCCTGCATTGGAGCTCCTGCTTTTACTTCTCCAACAATTCTCCAGGGTCCATCTCCTGCAACCGCGTAACCATCCATAGCAGAGGTTTTGTAA
>CAIKID010000070.1 GCA_903827345.1 uncultured Actinomycetes bacterium
AGATCAATCCAGGATGGCGAAGCATGATCGAACGCCATTGGCGGCGGCGTTCGCGTGGTTTCTCGCCAGCGGTCAAGGCGGTCTGGAGCAATCCCATCAAATTACTGCCAACCCCGTACCGCACCGGCTCTACATGGGTGTGCTCATCTGGAAAGAAAGAAGATGTGATGGCTGGACCTTGGCTGTAATCAGTATCGATGTTGGGCATCAGCGCCCCTGTTAACGACTCGCTATTTGTCCGAGAAAGTTTGCCAAGTGTCGAAGACAAGTTAGGAAGCACATTGCCCTGCTTCATTGCGTGCAATAGTTTCTGGGAATTAAATGTCCCAGCAGCAACGATTACCTGGCGCGCGGTAAATACCCGATTCCTACCAATCCATGCACCACTGCTCTTGGCCGTAACGCGCCAGCTGTGATCGGGCTGCTCCTCAATCTTTGTCACTGTATGTTCAGGAAATACTTGCGCGCCTGCGCCTTCGGCCAAACCCAGATAATTCTTAGGCAAGGTGTTCTTCGCATTTTCTCTACAACCCGACATGCAACCACCACATTGCTTACATCCACTACGTTCCGGACCTTTTCCACCACAGTATGGATCTTTTGAAGTAACGCCAGCACCTTCTCCAAAATATATTCCTAGCGGAGCTAATTTAAAGGTGTGGCCTACTCCCATCTCAACAGCGGCATCTTTCATCGCACGATCCGATGGCGAGAAAAATGGGTTATCAACTACCCCCAACATTCGCGCTGCCTGGTCGTACCAAGGCGCTAACTCAGCTTTCCAATCGGTGATGTGACCCCACTGCTTGTCTGCAAAGTAGCTATCTGGGGGTACGTAGAGGGTGTTGGCATAGACAAGAGATCCGCCACCTACGCCGGCACCGGCCAGTACCAGGACATCAGGCAGTACGTGAATTCTCTGAATTCCCTTCAACCCTAATTTTGGAAAGAAGAGAAATTTATTTATGCGCCAAGATGTCTTCGGAAAGTCCTTATCCTCGAATCTGCGCCCGGCCTCGAGAACGGCAACCTTGTAACCCTTCTCGGTCAAGCGCAGTGCGCTTACCGATCCGCCAAAACCAGAGCCAATAACCAGGACATCAAAAACTTTACTAGCGCTCTTCGAGTTCACGGTCTATTCATACCGCAGCATGACCAAAATGAGTAGGCCATATCTACTTAATCCAGTACTTGTAAAAGAACCAGAAAGTTGAAGTTATTCCCACGCTAAAAATTATCCATTTATAAGTACTTCGACTAAATCGGTTTGCGACACGTCCCCCGAAATAGCCCCCGGCGCTTGATCCTATTAGCAGAGCCAACGCCAACCCCCAATCGGCCATTCCGCTCACGGCAAAGATGCAGATTGAAGGGAGATTGGAAATCCCGACAATGACGTTTTTGCCGATATTCACGGATGCAACCGACCTGCCAGCATCGCGTGCTAGAACTGCAATCACCATCACTCCTTGGCCTGGACCGAAGTAGCCACAATATATTCCGATGGCCAACATAAGCGATATCTCTATCCGCCGCTCTAGCGCAGTTAAGGCAGGTGCAACCTTTATCAATAACGAGCAGGAAGCGATGAGAAGAAGGAAGGGGACCAACCTTTTAAAGTTCTCTTCGGGGACCATGACAAGTGCAATCGCACCTACAGCCGCCCCTAGCGAACACGCGATCAATATCTTGGCGTGCTCTCTCATTATTGGTTTTACCTCATGGCGCTTGCTCGCCAAAGCAAAGATATTCGCGGGAGATACTCCGATTGCGCTTGTAATCGCCGCGCTAATGGGATTGAGGCCAACGGCAACCAACATTGGGAAGGAGAAAACTGAGGCACCGCCCGCTGCTCCGTTGAAGATTCCAACAAGCAGACCTACCAGCACCATAAGAAAAAACTTCATCACAGGGGCCATCATGATTGATATTTGACGCGGGCTCAATAGTCAGCCGTGGAGCCCCCCGTCAGGATTGAACTGACGACCTTCCGCTTACAAGGCGGATGCTCTACCACTGAGCTAGGGAGGCGGACCGCCGAGGGCGGAACATCTGCGAGGGGCAATTATGACACGACAAAATGGCATAAGCGAACTCACCCAGTTTGAGGGTAGGTTTCGCAGGTGCGCCTCGGAGTCCTTGATGTCGGTTCGAACACAATTCACCTACAGGTGGTTGATACCCACCCCGGAGCACGCCCAAATCCAACTTTTAACTACAAAGAAGAGTTGCGCCTCACAGAATTTCTCAACGCTAATAATGAGATTAGTGATGAGGGGATCGACCACCTTCGCAGATCTATAGGTAACGCCGTTCTACAGGCCCGTACGGTTCAGGTAAAGGAATTTCTTCCATTTGCGACATCAGCGCTCCGCGAAGCTGCCAATGGTGAAGCGATCATTTCCAGCATTAATAAGGAATTTGAGATTGATTTACAAGTATTATCTGGCGACGAAGAAGCGAAGTTAACCTTTTTAGCGGCACGGCGTTGGTTCGGCTGGTCCAGTGGGCGTCTTCTTGTCATAGATATTGGTGGCGGTTCACTAGAGATTGCCGTCGGCGTAGATGAATCTCCAGAAGTTGCCACATCACTTCCGCTTGGTGCCTCCCGACTTACACAAAAATTCTTAACTGGAAATCCCTATTCACAAAAGGGAATAAACGCCATGCGCGAACATATCGAGTCACAACTCGAAGCGGTGCTACCAGCGCTGGTTAAGCATCAAGCTTCTGATCGCTCGATTGCCACTAGTAAGACCCTACGCACCTTGGCTCGCCTGAGCGGTGATTGGTTCGACACCAATGGCGCCATAATTAAATTTGATGTTGTTCGCAAAATTGCCACTCGCTTGGCTGATATGACTCATGAAGAACGCACTAAATTGCCTGGGGTCTCCTCCAACCGCGCCAAACAAATTGTTGCCGGGGCGTTCGTCACCGAGAGCGTGATGCGAAATCTGGATCTTCGTGAACTTGAAATCTGCCCTTGGGCCTTGCGTGAAGGAATTGTTTTGAAATATATGGATTGGATGGAGAACCGCTAAACGCTAGGTGCGGCCATCCGATCGATCTGCAAAACCTCTTTCTTATTGTGAAAGAGTACCCAGGCCTCGCCCGGTAACAATTTATTGTCCGGGTAATCAAAATCAATCTTC
>CAIKID010000071.1 GCA_903827345.1 uncultured Actinomycetes bacterium
CGGCAAAGATGTCATAGCAATGGTTGCCGCCCAACCTGGAGACGTTGTGTTTTTGCAGAACTACATCGAGGGCACCATATGTTCCGCAGTCAGCATATGCCACCGCGCACTTGGAATGTTGTGGGAATATCTTCTTCAGTAACAGATCAACTTCGCCGGCTATTTTCTCGGGGTGGTTATGAAGCAGAGGTGGAAGCGGATAGATGGTTACATCTAGCTCGTGCTCTCTCACGATTGCATCGATATGTGTTGCCAGAGCTCCACAAGCCACGATCCCGACGCTCATTTTAGGCGGGAAAGGCCAGGCGCTCGACAAATTTATCGTTGAAATCCGCGCGATCAGAAAGTTCGATGTAATCAATCTGCTCGAGCAGGGCATCTGCACCATTGCGTTCCTGCGCCGATAAGAGCACCATCTTGGCGCCCTCGCCCGCAACATTTCCGGCGGAGATAATTCGAAGTACCGAAATCTTGGGAACTAGGCCGATTTTGATAGCAGATGCTGGCGATAGATACGAACCGAATGATCCTGCGAGCAAAACTTGCTGGATATCGCTCTCTTGAATTCCAAACTCTTCAACCAGAAGTGCCCAGCCCGTCGCAATAGCCGCTTTGGCAAACTGCAATTCGCGTACATCGCGTTGGCTAAGGAAGACGGCATCGCTTGGATCGCCAACATTCTTACCCCAGGTCAAAACAAAGACACGTTCACCTTCGCGCACCAATAGTCGATCCGCGAGCTGTGGTGCAATCTCAAGAGCCGCCTCTTCACTGACAAATTTTCCGGATTTGTCGAGCAGGCCAAGTTCAACCAGAACGGCACAGGCATCCACCAGTCCAGAACCACAGATTCCAATTGCTGGAGTGTCTTGGATCGTGCCAATAACGAGCAGGCCATCCTTAATCTTGACAGTTTCAATTGCCCCGGCAGCAGCGCGAACTCCACACTTAATCGAAGCGGCTTCAAATGCTGGTCCAGCAGGCGCAGCTGTTGCGAGTATGCGTTCGCCATCTCCGAGGATGATCTCGCAATTTGTGCCCACATCGATGAATAGTCGAAGTCGCTTATCGCGGTCCATACCAGATGCCAGAGCACCGGAAATAATATCTCCGCCAACGTATGCGCCTAGTGAAGGCATCACTAAGGCCTTAGATAACGGATGCAGATTGAGCCCAAGTTCGCTAGCCCTCACCTGTGGATAGCTGGCACTAGCCATAATGAAAGGCGCTACGCCAAGTGGTTCTGGATCAATACCCAGAACAATTTGGGTCATGGTCGCATTGCCAGCCAGCGCCACTTCATAGACATTGTTGCGATCAACCCCGGATTCCAGAATCACCTCTTCTGTTAACTCGGAGAGAGTTTGCTGGGCCAAACTGCGCAACTTACTCAACCCTTCGGGATCCAACATCGTCGTACTTATCCGTGTGATTACATCCGCACCGAATGGTTGTTGTTTGTTGAGCATCGACGCGACTGCGAGTGGGGTACCAGTATTTAAATCAAGAAGGGTCGCAACAACTGTTGTGGTGCCGAGATCAAAGGCGATTCCATACCGTATCAATGTGGTGTCACCAGGCTCGATATCGATAAGTTCTTGTTCAATGAAAACCGCGGTGACTTGGTAATTCGCCTCACGGAGAACTTTCGGTAGTCTGCGCATTGCAACTAATGAGACGGTCGCTTCAAAGTCATCGATAGAATCCAAGAGTCGCACGATGTCGGTGCGCTGATCTTCCAGAGTAGGTTCAACAAGTTCTACGTAACGCTTTTGAACTGCGGGGCGCAGAATGACCTGTCGTCCCACGCCAACCGTTGCGGCTTTTGGCCGGGTTGTCAGCGCAGGAACATCTATAGAAATATCTTGCGTAGATCGGACCATGCAGGCTAGACGCCAACCGGCGCTAATTTCATCGGCGGAGAAGGCTCGAAAATCTAGCTTTGAAGGTTCAATCTGGCCAGATGTGACCTTTATCCTGCACTTCTTACATGTGCCGTAGCCACCACAGGTGGAATCAATAGCGATTCCATTCCACGAGGCCGCATCAAAGGCACTGACGCCCGTTGGAACGGTAATAACTTTCTCACTCGCCACCGAATTATCTTTTTCGAGGGCTCGGAAAGAGAGCTTGATTCGCCCCGTTCCATCGTGGTCGGGGAGTGATGAGTTATCTAAATCGCGCTTGCTGATCTTAAGCCTCCGTTATCGCTGCTGCTTTGGCTGCTTCCACTGTGCGGTATCTTGAAATCCAATTGCCGCCCCAAGGGTCCAATCCTAAAAGAAGGTCGGAGGCGCGAACGGCATCGACGATCTGCAAGGTTCGTCCATCCATAACAGCCGAAGTTAATCCAGCACTCATAGCTGCTGGCAGAAAAGCGGCATTGAGTGCATGACGGTGAGGTAGCCCAAATGAGATATTTGAAGCACCTAGGGTCATGTTGAGTCCCCAGCGCTGACGAATCTGATAAATGGTTTCAAGAGTAATTTTTACCGCTTCGGGATCCGCTCCCACCGTCATCGCCAGTGGATCAATGACTAGATCTTCCAGGGGAATCCCATACTTCTCTACTGTTCGCATGATCTTTTCAGTGAGAACTAAGCGCTCTTCAACAGTTGCAGGAATGCCGGTTTCGTCATTAGGCAGTGCAATAATCGCAGCGCCATGCTTCTTGATGAGTGGAAGCACAATCTCCATGCGCTCATCTTCAGCGGTAACGCTATTCACAAGCGCCTTGCCTTCGTAAGCTTCCAGACCCGCTTGCAAGGCTTCGATAATAGAAGAGTCAATACAGATAGGTAGGTCTGTGAGCGTTTGAATGAGCTTGATCGCTTTGCTCAATAGAACAGGTTCATCGGTGAGGGGTACACCCATATTCACATCGAGCATGTTGCATCCGCCAGCAACCTGGTCGGCCACATCTTTATTAATCGCAGAGAGATCGCCAGCTCGCAGTTGCTCTTGAAACTTCTTTCGCCCCGTTGGATTAATGCGCTCTCCGATAATGCAGAATGGTTGATCATGGCCAATGGTCAGTGTCTTCGTGGCCGACTTTACGATTGTATGCATGACTCTCTCCGATTGTATGTAGCGGTTTTAAATCTTAGGTTTTCTGCCGAGTTCTCCCATGAGGCGTTCCATGGACTGATCGCGGCGAAAATCGATGATATGGAGCCCACGAACACCAGGTAAAGATAGTGCGTGTTTTGATTGCTCTAAGACCAGTTGATAAGCGGCTTCGCTGGGATCGGGGTCATGGGCGACCCGATCAATCGTCTCTTGCGGGATGTCTATGCCGGGGACCTTATCGTTCATAAAATTCAGGGCTTTTTCGTTCTTGACCAATACAACGCTAGGGATCAGGTGCAGACCAGGGGCTGCCGTCGCAACTCCAGTACAAAAACTGGCCAAGCGATCTGGGTGGTAACAAATCTGCAATTGTAGGTAACGTGCGCCAGCTCTCTGTTTCTTAAGTGCGCGTTCAATTCGGTATTCAAGCGGGGGAGCAGCGGGATTTTCTACAGCGCTAATGTAAAAGTTGGGGGCAGGATTGATCTTGCGACCCGACAGGTACTGACCGGTGCTGAGTACTTTCGCTACCGCGATCGCTTGCGGTCCATCCAAATCGAATACCTTGCGCGCTTCTGGTTCATCTCCCGCGCTCACATCGTCGCCCGTTAACATGGCAACGTTCTCGATCCCGTGAAGAGCGGCTCCCATTAAATCTGCCTCAATTGCCAGCCTGTTTTTATCGCGACAGACAATCTGCATTATTGGTTCGATGCCATACATCTTCATGGCAATTGCTACAGCGGTATTCGAAGCATGAGCATGTGCCGCGGTGTTGTCAGTTGAATTTGCCGCATCAAACCATGGTGCGATGCGGGCAGCGTGTCTTGCAATGATCTCCATGCCACCGCCGTCTATCTCAGGAAATTCAGCGGTGAAGAGGAGTTCTTGAGAATTTTCTAGAATGTCACTGACTTTAGACATTATTTGTCACCGGGTTCAATGACTGCTTGCCAACCTATAGACCTTTTTTGATCGCGTTTGGTTAAAAGATTAATCCATGAAGAGGTTCCCTTTAAGCGCATATCTACAGGGGGTCTTAATTCGTTGTAATGATCCCGCCATGATTGCGGCAGGTGCAACTTCTCTTTCCGCTCATAGGCTTTAACCCAAATACATTGCATCTCAGGCTTTACTTCGCAACCGCCATTTTCGCGCACCCCGCCGCATGGACCATTTCGCAAGGTCTTGGGACATGTCATCGGGCAGACCATCCCTGTGGAATGCAAAACGCATTGGCCGCACATCTGGCAACCCCAGATCGGTTTCTTTATTGCATCCTCAAGGAGAGGTAATAGCTTGGGCATGAGAACTTTAAGCGTTCGCGTTCGCGCGGCGCTTTTGCATGAGCTCTTTTGCGATTCGCACAGCCGTCGAAGCATCAGAGGCAAAGCCATCAGCTCCTACAACGTCGGCATATTCTTGGGTAACAGGCGCTCCACCGACCATGATCATGACTTGATCACGCAAGCCTGCTTTGGTAATTTCATGGATATTTACCTTGAACATCGGCATCGTCGTCGTTAGGAATGCAGACATTCCCACAATATCTGGCTTGTGCTCGTTAATTGCTGCGATAAATTTTTCTGGCCC
>CAIKID010000072.1 GCA_903827345.1 uncultured Actinomycetes bacterium
CAAAACTATTTGCGCCACCAAAGGCAATTTTGAAGAGATCCGATGGGGTGGAAGTTCGGTCCGCCGCCGGGATCGACTCAACTCCATAGATCTCAATATCTGTCATTTTCGGTTTGCTATTAGTGCTCATTCAATTCTCCATCCTGGTAAATAATGGGTAATCAGCTGGATAAAAGGTACAGGTTTTCCGAGTTTTCTTTCAAAATTGGGGCTAGATTTAACACAACATTCGGCCAAGATGGGGATATCACCCCGTTAGGACTAGTAACCATGAGCGCGATAGAAGAGGTTAGACAAGCAGCCGCAACACTCGTAACTAATTTTGGCGCAGGGCGTGTCCCGCAATATTTTGGGTGTTTTAGCGCTGATGCCGACTTCATCTTTTATACGCATAACGAACACCTGACTTCGCGCGTCGCCTACGAAGAGCTTTGGAAATCATGGGAAGCAGAAATCAATTTTAAAGTTCTATCGTGTACCAGTAGCGACCAGCACATTCGCTTGCTTAGTCCAACCGCCGCCGTCTTTACTCACAACGTTTCTACTACCGTCTCAACAACTGATGGGACCGATGTTGTACTAGAACGCGAAACAATTGTCTTCGAATTGATCAACGGTTCGTGGATCGCTGTTCATGAACACCTTTCACCCCAACCTTAATTGGGATTAGAGAATCCTAAGTTAACTAGCAAGCACTAATAAGCTCGCCATCAAAAGTCCCACTGCAACCACGATGCTCGCTCTCTTACCTATCCGCTGCGGTAAGCCCAACACCGACTGGGTACGATCCCATTCCAGATCCTTGATGACATTCAAGAAATGGAACGCCACCGAGACCAGGGTGAAGTCGATGTAAAGCCAGGCGGGCGGGTTGCTACCGACAACTGAGTAGATCGCCCAGGGCATCGCTCCAAAAGAGATGGCGTAGGGCAGCGGCGAGATCCACGTGGACTTGAGTCCAAAGTTATACAGGGTGGCACTCGCCAACCCCAACATGTGTAGCAATCCACCTTTGATGCCCAGAGGACCCAGAAATGAGAGCACTACAGCTGTCGCCAATGCGATGGCAATTCCGATATGTAATTGTCTGGGTAAAACCGATTGGCAAACTAGAGGCTTTTTGCTTCGACCGGCTGCGCTGTCGCGCGGTTGATCAATCAAATCATTCGTCCAACCCACTACGCACTGCCCAGCAAGAATTGCCAAGGCGATCTCAAGTGAATTTAGGAATGAGAGTTGGCTTATTGCTAAGCAGAAAGAGATCGTAACAACCAACACAGTAGGTCCAAAGTGGGTTGCTTTGGCCATGCCAATGGCTTGGCGCTTAAGCGTCATAGCTCAAACTGATTGAGCGGACCAGAAGGTTGCACCATCAAATAAATATTTACAAAGGGAACTATCATCCACCAGCCGCGCTTGCCGACATCGTGCAGTCGACGAGTGGCAGTTGCGATAGATGGCAAAAATAGAAAAATTTCCGAAAGATTTAGAAAATAAGAGTGACTACCAAAAAAAGTTCTATCAATGGCACCAATGGGGATTGAAATCAGAATGGTGAAGAGCCAGAAGAGCCAGTAGTTGCGGCGGTTGGTACGGCCGCGGAAGTTGCCATAGTTGATGAGGGCTAAGCGAACTGCTTCATTCATGGTGGCTGCTCTTCTCCTTGGCGCTATGGGTGATATCCCTGAGCCAAAGTATCAAAAAGAGCACGCCCCCGCCGATCAAGATCGGTCCCCACGGTGTTAGTGGTTGGGATTTATGAGTAATTGCAAGGATTGCAGCGGCACATAGCGAGAAGAAGGCAGCTGTGCCATGGCTCACATAGAAACCATGATGCTCAACAGCTGCAACTTGATGCGCAGTTGGCACTGCAGCGTTGCGGGCGCGCATTGCAATGGGTTCAGGAGAATGTGGAGTGGTCGCCTCTGATTGCGTCGGATCTGCCTGCGCCGTCTTTGCATGCAATGTGTCAACATCGCGGTAATAAATCCCAGTGCCAGGAATGTTGAGGGTCTTGGTTACTCGACCTGTAGGACTAAACGAAACATGGGCACCGCGACCGCCGAAGGAGACGCCAGTCCCCCTCTTGGACACGTTGATATGAATCCCCGGGGCCACTTTGAAGGACTTGCGAAAGTATGCGGTCATACCAGAAAGGTTAGCGCGGCCCGGCGAGAGATCAGTGAACTAAACCGCAAGGTGTCGATTCTTTGGCAGCGGCGGGCGGCTAACGATTCCATGAGCGCCCTTTAAGGACCAACTCCCCGCTGCATATGGAATCACGACTGCATCTCCAGGAGCCACCGAAATGGATGGAGTGTTTGTAAATTCAATCTCCCCAACACCTCCGAGCACAATTAAAATCGCGAAGCCAGCTGCAATGGCGGCACTGGAACCTGAGAGAAAATCAGCTCGGAAATAGGGATTAGCCGCCGCTAAAAATATATCAAAATCAATCGCGCCGAAGGCTCCATTCTCGGATATGAATTGCGTCATTTCTACAGGGAGGATCGGGGTATAACGCAGGGCATCTAGCGCTAGATCAAAGCCCAGCCCCAGGTGACCATCTACCTCACCATCTACGGCAAAGTCATTCCACTCTAGGAGAATAGATAAATCAGTTGGCTCTTGCAGTTCAACGATAAAAATTCCAGCGCCGATTGCATGGGGAACTCCTGCGGGAACCAAAATAGAATCCCCTGCTTTGACAGGAATGTGTTGCAACGCATCGAGTAACGAAGTGGCATCGTGCGCCGAAACGAGCGCTGCGATCTCCGCTTTTGAATGTTCGCGCTTAAAACCCAAGCCCACTGTGGCACCAACAGGCGCTTCAAGAATGATCCATGCTTCTGTCTTGCCATGCGTGAGAGCTAAATGCTGCGCAGCAAAGGCGCGATTTGGATGGTAGTGAACAGGAAGGCGTTGATCTGGATCCAGAAGCTTCACCAAGATTTCCGTACTTGCTCCGTAGGCGGCGGCGTGTTCTGCGCCCAACCACGTTAGTGGATCTGAGGAAACGGCATCGACGAGATATTCACCAGAGGCGAGTTGAGACAAGCCCAATTTCTTCTCACCAAATCGAGTAGTAGTAGAGGCGATCCACTCCTCAGGCCGCATCGGACCGCCGGGGCCATGACGAAGCGCTCCAATTTTATTTCCACCGAGATAAAAATGGTCGAACTGGTTGGTCGGAAGCTTGGAAGGAAGAAATTTCATGACATGAACTTAACGATGAAGATACGAGGTGTACAGGTTACGCGCGGACTACAGGTCTGAAACCATTTCGATCGCAGATGCGGGGCATTCACTCACACAGATGCCACAGCCCTTGCAGTAGTCCAAGTCGATTTCATAACCCCAGCCGGGACCGAGTTTTTTGATGGCATTATCGGGACAGACTCCAAAGCAGTTGTCACACTCGAAGCAGTTGCCACAGGACATGCAGCGACGGGCTTCATAGAGGGCGGTAGATTCATCAAGCCCCTGCACGACCTCACTAAAGTCATAGACGCGGCGGGTCGCGGCTAAGCGCTCGCGCACTGCATGTGGGGCATCGGTGTAGTACCAGGTATTTAAATCTTCGAATGCAACTGCATCCTTCTCCTCTTTTGCTTCGACCTTTGTCTGGCGCAGCCAGGCATCGATGTATTTAGCTGCTTTCTTACCATGGCCAACGCTGGTCGTGACGGTGCGATCGCCTTCGACCATATCGCCGCCAGCGAAGATGCCGGGGTGGGTGGTCATCATGTTGCCATCGACATCCATAACACCGCTTTTAACATCGAGGTCGACGTTGTTGCCAAGCAGGCTGAAATCAACTTCTTGGCCTAGAGCCAGAATCAGTGAATCGGCTTCCAGGGTTTCGAATTCACCAGTTGGTTGCGGGAAACCTTTCTCGTCCAGCGCCATCTTCTCGATCATCATGTCATCTTCGCCCATGTATTTAACGGTCGATAGCCACTTAATCAAAATGCCTTCTTCTAGCGCCTCTTCAATCTCTAGATCATTTGCGGGTGCTTTATCGCGGGTGCGGCGATAAACAATGATGGCTTCTTCGGCGCCCAAGCGCTTTGCAGTACGGGCAATATCCATTGCGGTATTGCCACCGCCATAGATGACAACCTTACGGCCCAACATCGGGGTCTGACCGTCTTCGAAGTGGTGCAGCACCGAGATGGCATCCAAGATACGAGCTGATTCACCCGCAGGAATGTACGTGCGCTTTGAAAGTTGAGCCCCGATCGCCATGAAGACCGCATCGAAACCCTCTTCAAGTGCATCATGCACATCATCAACGCGAGTATTGAGTTGGAAGATAACACCCATCTCTTTGACGCGATTAATTTCGGCATCCAAGACTTCGCGAGGTAAGCGATACTTAGGAATTCCATAACGCATCATGCCGCCGGGTTGGTGGGTGGCATCGCGTACAACTACTTGGTGCCCCATGCGACGCAATTGATATGCGGCCGATAAACCTGCGGGACCGGCACCGATAACCAATACTGCCAGGCCGGTCTCATGCTCGGGTGGATCGATCTTCCAACCTTTTTCTAGGGCGTGATCGCCCAGGAAGCGTTCTACTGAGTTAATACCGACTGCTTCATCCAAAAAGGTGCGATTGCAGGCGGTCTGGCAAGGGTGATAGCAGACGCGACCCATGATGGCAGGAAATGGATTTTCCTTAATGAGTTCGCGCCAGGCTTGTTCGTATGAACCATCTTCGGCGATGTAGAGCCAGTTCTGTACATTTTCACCAGCGGGGCAGGCCTTGTTGCAGGGTGGCATGCGGTTTACATACTCGGGGTGCTCTACCCGCCAAGAACCGGTGTGGTTGGCGAGGCTAGACCCAACTGACAGGGTGATTGCATATGGCTTGTCCACGACTATTCCTCCATCAATTCATAGCGTTCAATATTTTTATCGGCGATGCGCTGCAAGTGATCGATAACGTCATCGTTGCGCTGCGGTGAGAAGAGGTGGCTGTAGCGGGTTTGTAGCTTCAGGTATTCCTCGACGCTTACCCTCTTGCGGATCTTGCTCGATGCAACGACTTCGCCGTTGATTGCTTCAAAGACAGGGAACAATCCACTCTGGGTAGCCAGGCGCGCGATCTTGATGGTGTCGCAGGAAGCCGATCCCCACCCGAGTGGGCATGGGACCAAGACGTGTAGGTAGCGGCTTCCGTGCATGGTCATCGCGCGTTCGACCTTTGCTTCGAGATCGCGCAAATCGGCGATGGTCGCTGTTGCGACATATGGAATGTCATGAGCCATGGCGATCTTGGGTAGGTACTTACCTTGACCAAATACATTGCCGGGCTTGGAACCGACCGCTTGGGTAGTGGCGGTGCGAGCTGCAGGTGGTGTAGCACCAGAGCGCTGCACACCGGTATTCATATAAGCCTCGTTGTCGTAACAGATGTACAAGACATCATCGTTGCGTTCGAACATTCCGCTCAGTGCGCCAAAACCGATATCGACGGTGGCGCCGTCGCCGCCTTGGGCGACTACGCGAGTGGTGTGATTGCCCTTTGCTTTCAGCGCTGCAGCGACACCTGTTGCAACAGCGGGAGCGTTTCCAAAGAGTGAGTGCAACCAGGCGACGCGCCAAGAACTTTCTGGATAAGGCGTGGAAAATACTTCGAGGCAGCCAGTGGCGTTGACGGCGATCAGTTGATCGTTGGTAGCGCGCATTGCGGCATCGAGTGCATAACGAGCACCCAGAGCTTCACCGCAGCCTTGGCAGGCGCGATGGCCCGATGTCAGTGCGTTGGTGCGCTCGGGATCTGATTGCACTGATCGCTCGTCTTCGCGCAAGAGGCGATTGCCCACGGCAAAGGAGCCGACCTGATAGAACTTGATCTGTGTGGTGCTCATCGCAGCGCCCTCTCTTTACTCAATTCTTTTTCGATAGTTTCCGTTTCTAGATCGAGGAAGGTCAGGCGATCAACGCTCTCTTGCATGGCATTAGTTAGGTATTCGCGCAGCGATGCGATGGTGATGGGGCGGCCACCGAGTCCAGCAATCACCGTGAAATCTTTGATGTTCATACCTTCAATGGCGCGGACCACATCTTGCGTAACGATCCCGCCCGTGCCGGTAGAGAAGGCTTTTTCTAGAATGATTACGCGCTTAGCGCCTTTAAGGGCTTCGGCAAGGGCATGGAATGGGAATGGTCTAAAGGATGTGAGTCCCACGACTCCAATGGAATGGCCGTCGAGTTGTAATTCATCGACGACATCTTTGAGAGTTCCGATTACGGAACCAAGTGCAAGGACGATGGTGTCAGCACCGATGGTCCGATAGGAGCGCAGTTGCCCACCGGTCTTGCGCCCAAAGTGGCGTTCGAAGTCATCGGCTACCTGTTGCACCATCTTTAAGGAGTCGATCATGCGCTGGTGCGCTAGGAATTTCACTTCGGTAAATGATTCGGGACCGACCATGGCACCAATAGAGACTGGATCTGCGGGATCCAAATGCTGGCGCGGAGTAAACGGTGGCAAGAAGGCTTCTACCTCTTCGCGCGTAGGTATATCCACTTGCTCATACGCATGCGTCAGGATGAAACCATCCATGCAGACCATGACCGGGATCGACATCTCTTCGGCAATGCGGAAGGCCTGGATATGAAGATCGACTGCCTCTTGGTTGTTCTCGGCATAGAGCTGCAACCAACCACAGTCACGCTGCGACATGGAATCGCTGTGATCGTTCCAGATATTGATGGGACCGCCGATCGCGCGATTAGCAACCGTCATGACAATGGGTAATCCGAGCCCCGATGCGTTATAAACGGCTTCCACCATATATAGGAGACCTTGGCTAGCGGTGGCGGTATAGGTACGAGCGCCGGTAGCGCTCGCTCCGATGGCGACTGACATAGCGGCAAATTCCGATTCCACATTGATGAATTCACAATTTGTGAGGGAGCCATCTTTGACGAGAGCGCTCAAACCTTCGACGATGTGGGTCTGCGGGCTAATGGGATATGCACAGATAACTTCTGGGGCGCAGGCAGCTACTGCATCAGCGACAGCTTTCGATCCTTCAACTTGTCTAAGCATGAGTGGTTACCTGATTCATGACGTATTCATAGGCGGCAGTTGCGGCAGCGATATTGCCTGCTGCGATCTTTGGTTTGAATTTTTCATTTATCGCATCGGTGACGGCCTCTAGGGAAACCACGCCGGTCAATGCGCTAAATGCTCCAAGCAGTACTGCATTTGGTACTGGACGTCCGAGATGGGTCATTGCCAACTCTGTTGCAGGAAGAATTGCGAGAGTAGTCGGTACTTTTAATTTTTCTGCGATCAATAAATCATCAGCGTTCTCTGTCGAGTTGACGATAACAAATCCTCCGGGCTTGAGGCCCGCAAAGATATCAATCTGTTTAATCAAGCTGGCATCTTGAACGATCAGCGCATCGGGTTCCATGATGGGTTCGCGGGCACGAATTTCATTTTCAGAGATGCGGCAGTATGCAACAACAGGCGCACCTGTTCGCTCGGATCCAAAACTTGGGAAAGCTTGTGCATGCTTGCCCTCTTTGAATACCGCAACTGCCAATAATTCAGCTGCGGTGACCACACCTTGTCCACCACGGCCGTGAATACGAACTTGGAACATTGCGCATGCCTCTTCTCTAGACAGCGCAATACTGCCCTCGCAATCAATTTTTGTAGCCCTTTAAGCGTGGGGCTGGCACTCAAAGCAGAAGCAGGGGTGGAAAATATGTACAAATCTTTGAGGGCTAGCCCTGCCACATATCGGAAGTCCACGTTACTTTCGTTGGTACTGGCTTCATCTGCGCTGGCCAAACAAATCTCTTACCCGCCTTCGGTGTCACGGTTACATTCATCAAATAATTCTTGTTGTGCGTCTTGACCATCTTATTCAGCAAAACATTGACACTCGATTTGTAAATACTTCCTTCGGCACAAGAAGGCGTGCAACCATTGATGTAATACGTTCCCGCGCCTTTAGCAGAGGTGCTTCCCCACGATGACCATTTAATATTTATAACGCCAGCTCCACCATCTGCGCAATATTGCATGATGCTCGATGGCTTTGTTACTGCTCCCAAACCACAATCGTTGAAATATGAAGTCGTCTTTGCTGTGCTAGCCGGAGCAATTCCGACCAAAGCAGTACTAAGTAAAAAGGCTACAGTTAAAGCGATCGGTGCGCTGCGTTTCATACCTCGACTTTACCCTGCACCGACCAGGGAAATTCGATCCATTTATCCGTCTGACGCCACACATATTCGGGTTTAACAATCGTTGCTGGCTTCTCGTAGAGCACCGCGAAGCGCACTTCAGCGACATAACCAGTCAGAAAATCTTTGACTAGGCGCAGCGTCTCGCCAGTATCGGCGACATCGTCGGCTACCAAGACTTTAGCTCCATGAAGATCAATCCGATTAGGCACTGGAGGAAGAACAATCGGCATCGGCAGGCGCTCATCGACTCCGGTATAGAACTCAACGCTAAGTGTGAAGGAATTCTTTACATCGAGAGCGTAGCCCAAGCCAGCACCCAAGAAGAAGCCTCCGCGGGCAATAGACAAGATGATGTCCGGTTTATAATCATCTAACAAAATTGTCCGTCCTAATTCGCGGACAGCCACACCAAATTCTTCATAGGACAATATTTCGCGTTCGCTCATGGGCGCAACTTACAGAGTTTCGGCGGGTCGGGAAAGTAAACGAATAATAGTGGCGAGTAACACACCGGCCGGAATCGTAACCATGATCCCCAATATCGCTAAGTCTTGCCGTGCTCCAGTGAAATCACTTTGCGCGAAGATGAGGGAAACTGAAAGTCCGAGTGTGCCCAAGGCGCCTATGAAGAGCGACTCCCCCGTTGTGAACCCGAGTTTCACTTTGAGCAGAGCGCGACCGATTTGAATTCCCAAGAATATGCCGAGGGGCTTGCCAATCAATCGCACGATGATCAAGGAGAGAACCAAGCGGGAACCGAGTGAGGTCGCCGAAAAATCAAAGGGGCGGAAGAGTGAAACAAAGACAAAGACCGGGACTACGAAGAAAGCGGTGAAGGGTTCGACGAGAGCAAGTAAATTCTCGTGCAGATCCATCCCCTTTTTCTGGTTATTAAAGGTCAAGATTCCAAAGAGGACTGCAACCAACGAGGTCTGGATTCCGGTTTGATGGCCCACCGCAAGTCCCGCAATAAAAGTTATAAAAAGAAGAACTTTCGAAGCAGAGAGATATGAAATGAGGAAGTAGGTAGCGAGCAGAGCGACCAACAGCAAGATATAGGTAAGATTCAAATGCGCCTTGTACAAAATGGAGAGGACGATGATCGAACCAATATCGTCGATGGTCGCAAGCGCTAAGACAAAACCTTTGAGGTGGCTCTTCTTCAGCACAACCAGCAGCGCAAGTACCAATGGCAGATCGGTCGCCATCGTAATTCCCCAACCCGTCGTTGCGGTTCCGCTGATACGGTTGAAGAGGAAGAAGGTCATAGCTGGTACAAACATGCCGAGCAGCGCGGCGATAGAGCTGACGACGAGAATTCTGCGATTTTGTAAGGCGCCTTCGGCTAATTCAAAGCGCAGTTGTAGGCCGATGTTGTAAAAGAAGAATCCGATCAGATAATCCAGGGTCAGTTCACGCAGATTAAAGTGCCAATTGCCCATCTGATGGGTCTGCACCAAGAAGTGGCTGTCGACGTGTGCGCCGAGCAAAATTGCAAGGAAGGCAATGGGAAGCAGGATGTAGGCAGAAAATGTCTCAGTTTTGATAATGCGAAGAAAGGTCTTCATTGATCCAAACCCTTTAACTCCCACGCGCGCACTCCCCCGAGTATGCCTGCCGTATTTGATGCAATGATGACATCATCCCCTAATACTTTGAGAACTGCGGCGCTGATTCGGCGCGAGTTGCCTCCGCCGATATAGACGCGATCCCACCAAAAGACGGGGCGGAGATCTTCGATCATTGACTTAATCCGACGCGACCAGAACATATCCCCTAGGCGGCGGCGCTCGTGTTCCCCGATCCAGGTGTCATAGTTGGTAGCACGACGGACTGGAGCGTGCGAAAGTTCAAAATGTGGAGCCAGTTTGCCGCCATCAAACATGCAAAAACCTAGCCCGGTGCCCAAAGTGAATACCACTTCCAGGCCAGAGCCAGTAATCAATCCTGCGGCATGTACTTCTGCATCGTTCATCACTAGCGCGGGGCGACCAAAGTGATTGGCAACGGCGCTTTGCATATCAAAGCCGCGCCACTGCGTGAGTAGA
>CAIKID010000073.1 GCA_903827345.1 uncultured Actinomycetes bacterium
ACATTAACCGTGTCTCCTACAGCCATCGGAGGAAGACGTTTGGATTCGTCATCGGCTTCCGGTGCGCCTTCTTCAAGGACATCTTCGTATGCCGCTAAGAAACCAGGAAAGGTAAGGACAGAGCCATTTGCGCGGAAGTTCGCATTAGCACCGAGCTTTGTGGCGACTTCAAAGTCCACGCGCATCTGCATCTTCTTGGCATCGGCCATCTGTGAGGCAATTGTCCGCTTCCAGATTAAGTCATAAAGAGCGAACTCATCTCGGCTGAGTTCAGGAGCTAACTCACCTGGAGTTTTAAATGTGTCTCCGGCAGGACGGATCGCTTCATGTGCCTCTTGGGCATTCTTGGTCTTACCTTCATACACACGAGGGCTGGCTGGAATGTAATCCTTGCCGTACAAAGATGCAGCTTGTGCTCGGGCAGTTGCAATCGCCGATTGGGAAAGTGTCACGGAATCGGTACGCATATATGTGATGTAACCGTTTTCGTAGAGTCGCTGTGCAATGCGCATTGTTATCTGCGCGCCCCATCCCAGGCGTGAACCGGCATCTTGCTGCATCGTTGATGTTGTGAATGGCGCTTTAGGCCGCTCGGTCCGAGGGGACTCTTCGGTGCTGATTACTTTGAGTTTTGTTCCGAGCAAACTCTGCGTTAATTCGTTGGCAGATGCTTCGTCCAGCAAAAGTATGTTGCCTAGGGACTTTTCTTTAAGACCGCCCGTCTCGTCAAAGTCATTCGTTGTAGCTACCCGTTTGCCGTCGAGAGAGATAAGGCGAGCAGTGAAGTTCTGATCGGTCTCGGCTTTGAGATCCCACCAAGATGAAGATATGAATGCCATTCGCTCGCGTTCTCGCTCAACAATCAAACGAGTTGCAACCGATTGAACTCGACCGGCGCTAATCCGTGGCATGACTTTCTTCCAGAGGACCGGTGAGAGGCGATAGCCATATAAGCGATCAAGTACGCGGCGAGTTTCCTGAGCATCTACCAAGCGATAATCGAGATCTCGGGTATTTTTAGCGGCCTCTTGGATCGCCTCTTTTGTGATCTCATGAAAGACCATGCGACTAATAGGAATCTTGGGACGTAAAACTTCTATGAGGTGCCAAGCGATCGCTTCGCCTTCGCGGTCCTCATCGGTAGCCAGAATAAGTTCATCGGCGTTCTTCATAAGCGCTTTCAACTCGTTGACTTTGGCACGCTTATCGGGATTTATGACATAAAGAGGGGCAAAATCCTCGGCAATATTTACACCCTCTTTAGCCCAAGCAATTTTTTTATATTCGGCTGGAATATCGGCAGCCCGTTGTGGTAGATCGCGAATGTGGCCCACTGAGGCTTCAACTACGTAGTCATCCCCTAGAAAGGCGCCAATTTTGCGCGCCTTTGCAGGGGACTCTACGATCACAAGCTTGATTCCCACATTCATCAACTCCTATAGGGCCTAACAGCGGACGAGCTCAACCATGTTACGCGATGGCAGTAGAAGCTCTCCTGTTACGCACGAGGGCGTAGATGATAACAAGAACAGCGACAAGAGCGATGAGTGCGCTCTCAAACTTGTGACCACCGAGTGAGAAGGAGACGATCGCTGGCGTAATCAACAGTGCAACCAAGTTCATTACCTTAAGCAATGGGTTGATAGCAGGGCCTGCGGTATCTTTGAATGGATCTCCAACAGTGTCACCAACGATAGTGGCGTGATGTGAATCAGAGCCCTTACCACCATGGTGTCCATCTTCAACCATCTTCTTTGCGTTATCCCACGCACCACCTGAGTTGGCGAGGAAGACCGCCATGAGAGTTCCGGTACCGATAGCACCAGCAAGGTAGGCACCAAGTGCACCAACACCAAGTCCGAAACCAACTGCGATAGGGGCCATAACAGCAAGTAGGCCCGGTGCAACAAGTTCACGCAGAGAATCACGGGTGCAAATATCTACAACGCGACCATATTCTGGCTTCTCAGTTCCATTCATGATTCCAGGATGTAAGCGGAACTGTTCACGAACTTCGACAACTACAGCACCAGCAGCGCGCGAGACCGCGTTGATTGCTAGGCCAGAGAAGAGGAAGACAACTGATGCACCGATAATGAGACCAACCAGATTGCGTGGGTTAGCAATATCTAAGATGCCTTGGAATTGCAGATTGAGATTTGCAGCTGTCTTGCCAGCATCGCTTACTGCTTTGAGAATCGCATTGGTAAATGCCCCAAAGAGTGCGGTAGCAGCAAGTACTGCAGTTGCGATTGCGATTCCTTTGGTAATTGCCTTTGTTGTATTACCGACGGCATCGAGAGATGTCAGAATTTGCCCGCCTTCTCCGTGGACATCGCCAGACATTTCAGCAATACCTTGTGCATTATCTGAAATAGGTCCGAAGGTATCCATTGCCACGATTACACCGACGGTAGTCAAAAGACCAGTTCCAGCGAGCGCAATAGCGAAGAGACTCAAAACGATGGATCCGTGGCCGAGAATAAAGGCGCCAAATACTGCTGCGGCGATAAGAAGTGCGGAATACACAGCAGATTCAAAGCCGATTGCAATACCGGCCAAGATTACGGTTGCAGAGCCAGTATTTGACGATGCGGCAACGTCATTAACGGGGCGGCGTCCAATCTCCGTGAAGAAACCAGTGAGGAGTTGAATTGCTGCGGCAAGAACGATTCCGATGAGAACTGCACCAAAGGTCAAGATACGTGGATTAACGTTACTTGCTGCATGAGAAGGATCTAAACCAGTAAGTAGTTTCATTGATCCTGGTAGGTATGTGAACGTTGCAAATCCGACGAGAACAGCAGAGATAATCGCTGATAAGAAGAATGAGCGATTGATTGCCTGCATTGCAGATCGATCTGTTGGACGCAGTCGTGTAATAAAGATTCCGATAATGGCTGTGACGATTCCAATTGCAGGAACAATCAGTGGATAGATCAAACCAGCATCACCAAATCCGGCCTTACCAAGAATAAGAGCTGCAACTAATGTAACTGCATAAGATTCAAAGAGATCAGCGGCCATTCCAGCACAGTCACCAACGTTGTCACCAACGTTGTCAGCAATGGTTGCTGCGTTACGAGGGTCATCTTCAGGAATATTGTGTTCTACTTTTCCTACAAGATCTGCTCCGACATCGGCAGCCTTGGTAAAGATTCCGCCGCCAACGCGCATGAACATGGCAAGCATCGCAGCACCAAAACCAAAGCCCTCCAGTACATCAGGGGCATTTTCGCGATAGATAATGACAACGAGTGAAGCTCCGAGAAGTCCAAGTCCAACAGTCGTCATTCCTACGACGCCGCCGGTACGGAAAGCGATCTTCACAGCATTTGCTGCAGACCCTTGGCGAGCTGCTTCAGCTACCCGAACGTTAGCTCGCACTGCGAGCCACATACCGTTATAACCGACGCCGGCGCTAAAGAGCGCTCCGAGTAAGAAGAAGATGGAGCGACCGATACGAATATCGGTATGCCCTGGTAGGGCGAAGAGGAGTACAAAGACTATTCCCACGAATACTGAGAGCGTCTTAAATTGGCGATTGAGATATGCGGCGGCGCCCTCTTGCACAGCGGCTGCGATCTCCTTCATCTTTTCAGTACCGTCTGCTTGAGCCAATACCTGAGCGCGCAAGCCGTAAGCGATGGCTAGGGCTAAAAGGGAGACTCCAAGGACGATAAATACGTAGATCAGATTGGTTCCTGTGACTTGCACGGGTGTAGACACTATTTTGACTCCTCGTTGAGTTGAAAGGCGCGGTACATATTTGGTTTAAGGGGAGCTAACGGGTGAAAGGTTACACATATATATAAGGACTATTACAAATTTACGAGATTTCCTCGGTATCCTTAGCGCCCTATGAGCTTCATAAGCGTGACCTCAGCCCTTAATTCCAACTATTCGCTCGTCATAATCTTCGCCATCTTGGCGCTGGAGACCGGCCTGCCTCTGATTATTGGACTCCCTGGGGATACCTTGCTCATCACCGCGGGGCTCTTCGCCGCTGGCATCGGAAGCACGCACGGCCATCATCTCAATATCGCTCTCGTCGCCCTTGGGGCTCCCATATCGGCCATTATCGGCTCCCAATTCGGGCATTGGCTCGGCTGGCACTATGGAATCAAGATTTTTAGCAAACCCGATTCGAAGTTCTTTGATCCAGGGAAGATTAAGTCTGCCGAAAAATATATCGTCAAGTATGGTCGGGGTCGCGCCATCGTCTTGGGCCGGTTCATCCCCGTCATCCGTGGACTTATAAATCCACTCTCCGGAATTATTCGGGTTCCCTTTAAGACCTTTGCTTTTTGGAATGTCTTTGGTGCGCTGATCTGGACCCAGGTACTTATTTGGGGTGCCTATGCAGCCGGAAACACATTTGCTAACACAATCTCAAAGTACATAACTGACATCATTTTGGTGATCGCTGGAATTACCGTGCTACCTCTGGGGTGGGAAATTTTTAAAGAGTGGCGCAGTCGCAAGCACCTCTCTTAAATTACAAACCTAGATCGGCTAATTGAAATGCTGCGCGATATTCCAGTCCAGCAGCAAGCACTGTAGGTGCCGCTCCGCGTTCCACAATAACTGCAACTCCAACAACGATTGCACCAGCTTCTCTTAGCGCCTCAACTGCGGTGAGAACTGATCCGCCAGTGGTCGATGTATCTTCAACTGCTAGAACGCGCTTACCTACAACATCAGGGCCTTCGATGCGACGCTGTAATCCATGAGCCTTCTCTGCTTTGCGAACTACGAAGGAATCTAGTTTGCGTCCTTGTTGACCCGCAACATGCATCATGGCTGTTGCAACCGGATCTGCTCCAAGGGTTAAACCGCCGACCGCCTCATAATCCCAATCTTTTGTCAGTTCGAGCATCACCTCTCCGACAAGTGGCGCAGCAATTGAATCAAGAGTTATGCGTCGTAAATCCACGTAATAGTCTGCTTCCTTTCCGGAAGAGAGAATGACCTTTCCGTGAACAACGGCCTTATTAAGGATCTCTTGCTTGAGCGCTTCGTGTGATGTCATGGTGAAACCCTATCTACTCTTCTTTGTAAATGATCACACTCTGCCCAGTGCGCTTAGCAATCACCTTAGTTTTATCAGTTGCCATCAGAACATCAACTTCTGTGCGCAACTTTGCTACTTCGAGGGCCATATTGGCCACCGCCGACTCCAGCTCCATAATCCGCTTGATTCCCGCCAAATTAATGCCGTCCCCAACTAGGCGTTGGATATTTCGAAGTGAAGCGATGTCACGGAGTGAGTAGCGGCGCCCTCTTCCAGATGCGCGTCCGGGTGAGACTAGGCCAATCCGGTCATATTGGCGGAGAGTTTGCGGGTGCATTCCAGACAACTCAGCAGCGATAGAAATTACATAAACTGCTTGGTCATCGCCTGGTTGTGAATCGAGATTCATGCGCCTGCCCTCTCTTTGAGGTCTTTACGAGGTGATTCCGCTTCTGTTAATTCTGCAAATTCTTGAAGCGCACTCTTAGCCTTGCTATCAAGGCGTTGTGGGACATGCACTTCCACTGTAATTATCAGGTCACCGGTTTGAAAATCTTTCGCTACGCCGCGACCTTTAATCCGCAATACTTTTCCATTTTGCGTACCAGGGGCAAGCCTGACTGTCACATCTTCGCCACTAAGAGTTGGAACTGCGATATCCGCGCCGAGAGCTGCTTCGGTGAAAGTCACGGGTAATGTCATCGCAAGATTGTTTCCATCTCGTATGAATACAGGATGCTTGGTGACGTGGATAATAATGAAAAGATCGCCAGGTCCAACTGAACTGGACGCTCCACGTCCTTTAAGTTTGATCTTGGCGCCATCTTTAATCCCAGCAGGTACTCGGGTAGTAATCGTCTGATCATTTACCCGCAAATTAATTTCTCGGCCGAAGATTGCATCGCGAAATGAAATTGTCGTTTCGGTTTGTAAGTCTTGACCTTTTCTGGGAGCACGATTGCCACCGCCGAAAAGGGTAGAAAAAATGTCATTTTGCGAGCCGCCACCAAAGATATCCTCAAAATTGCCGCCGCCGAAACCGCCAGATTGAGATTGTTGACCGCCGCGTGGCATGCGCCCAGATGTAAATGCTTCGCGCATCTCTTGGTATTCAGCACGTTTCTTCTCATCTGAAAGAATTTCATAAGCCTCAGATACCTCTTTAAAACGATCTTCTAACTTCTTATCACCTTTGGTTTTATCCGGGTGGAAGTCTTTAGCCAGCTTGCGATAGGCCTTCTTAATTGCCGTGGCATCATCACTTTTTGAAACGCCAAGGATCTTGTAGAGGTCCTTCTCGTACAGATCCTTGGCGGCCATTTACTTCAACTACTCTCTACCTGTTATGACTCGGGGTCGGTAACAATTACCTGAGCTGGACGTAGAACGCGCTCCTTAAACTTGTAACCTGGACGTAAAACTTTTGTCACTTGAGTCTCAGTAACGGTTGGGGACGTCTCATGCATCAGTGCCTCGTGGATGTAAGGATCGAAGATAACGCCGGTTTCGACAAATTTAGTTAAACCTAACTTTGCCGTAGTCGCTGTTAGTTGATCCGCGACAGCTTTGAAGCCGCCAGAGAGTTCGCCATGTTCTTCTGCTCGATCAATATCGTCGAGTGCAGCTAGGAATTGTGCGAGAACGAGTCCGGTGACAACTTCGGAGGATTCACTGCGTTCTTTATCGATGCGCTTGCGATAATTCTGGAAGTCGGCTTGTAGTCGTTGTAGATCGCTTGTGAGAACAGCCACTGGATCTACTTCTGCAATCGCTTCTGCGACGGCATCGGAGAGCGCTTGTTCAGCGCTCTCTTCGCCAATAGGTTCTTCAGTCATTACTGCTCTTCTACGATCTCGGCATCTTCGACGCCATCATCAGCCTTTGGGGCTTCTGTAGGCTCTGCTGCATTTGCAGCGTAGAGAGATGCACCAAGTTCTTGGCTAAGAGTTGAAACCTTCTCGGTCGCAGATTTAATAGCGTTTACATCTGCGCCTACTAGTGCACTCTTTAGTTCACCAAGAGCGCTCTCAACATCAGCCTTCTTCGCTGCGGTATCACCTTGTGACAACTTCTCTTCATTGTCTTTGATGAACTTCTCGGTCTGATAAACCAGGCCATCGCCCATATTGCGAACCTCGGCCTCTTCGCGGCGCGCCTTATCTTCCTCGGCGTGGGCTTCAGCATCCTTCACCATACGCTCGATCTCTTCCTTTGAAAGAGATGATCCGCCACTGATGGTGATCTTCTGCTCTTTTCCGGTGCCAAGATCCTTAGCGCCAACGTGCAAAATGCCGTTCGCATCGATATCAAAGGTGACTTCGATTTGCGGCACTCCACGTGGAGCTGGAGCGATACCCGTAAGCTCAAACATTCCTAGGCGCTTATTAGCGCTGGCGATCTCGCGCTCTCCTTGAAAGACCTGAATTTGCACGGCAGGTTGGTTGTCATCTGCGGTTGTAAAGATTTCAGAACGCTTAGTTGGAATTGTTGTGTTCTTCTCAATTAGCTTGGTCATAACTCCACCCTTGGTTTCGATACCAAGTGAGAGAGGCGTGACATCAAGAAGGAGGATGTCTTTAACATCACCCTTGAGAACTCCAGCCTGTAGAGCCGCTCCGACAGCAACAACCTCGTCAGGGTTTACGCCCTTGTTAGGCTCTTTGCCGCCAGTAAGTTCGCGAACTAAATCAACTACTGCAGGCATACGTGTTGAGCCACCAACCAAGACAACGTGATTGATATCGGCGATCGGGATTCCGGCATCCTTCAAGACAGTTTGGAATGGACCTTTGCAACGTGCAAGCAAATCTGCCGTCATGTTTTCAAATTGAGCTCGTGTGATTGTCTCATCTAAGAACA
>CAIKID010000074.1 GCA_903827345.1 uncultured Actinomycetes bacterium
ATGTACGTGAGTATTTTCGGTATCACTCCAATACGCACTGGGACCCTGCTTCAGAGTTTTTATTCACCTCTCCGTTTGTCACCTTGCGGCAGGAGTTTGATTGAGTTTGCTAGCATTCCAAATTGACATCAGATTTGACCAGTTTGAGGCATAAATACTTGCAACCGATGTGGACGATGGAGCCGTTAAATTCTTCGAGATTGTCTGGGGCTTCACGGTTAGAGCAGAAGCGGATCTGGCAGAAATCGAGACAGAGAGCGTTGTGGTGATGAGAGCCAAGGCTAAAAACCCCGCCAATGAAGATTTGAATCTCCAAATGTGTCCAGAACGAGTCAACTTGCTTGCTCTAAAATGTGTCATTCATTACAGACTAAGTTCAATAGTTAATTAAGTCAAGAGAACTCCACGTGAACATTTGGGTATCATTTACTCCTGAATTCTCCCCAGAAAGGGGACATTCGCCAGCGAAAGAGGTCGACTTGCCCACTTATCGCAATCGCGTCTACACAGACGTTAATCGATCGGCGATTTTGGCCCATCTCGGCGCGTACGGACCTGTCTCGCGAGCCGAACTCGCCCGCAAATTAGAGGTCACTCCACCCTTGATCACCCAACTCGTTCGGCAACTAATCAGTGATGGCCTCGTTCAGGAATTGCATTTATCCCCATCCTCCGGAGGACGCCCATCACGGATGCTGGGTTTAGTCTCCACTGCCGGTCATGCCATCGGGGTGAAAATTGCAGTGGAACAGATCACTCTTGTAGAAGTCAGTATTGACGGAGTTGTCGTCCGTTCACTCGATGCACCATTTAACAGCGCTTCGCCCATGGCGGTGACTGCCGTGGCGGAGCTGATTCGAAGTTTCATCGAAGGGGGAGATGCCCATTTGCTCGGCATAGGTGTCGGCGTTCCAGGGGAAATTGATGAGCAAAATGTTGGAATAGTGAATTCAACTCAACTTGGTTGGAACCGCGTCCCACTTGGTTCAACTCTGCGGCATGCACTGAATCTTCCAGTCTTCATCGATAACAACGTCAATGCGTTGAGCATGGCCGAGAGACTCTTTGGACAAGGGCGGTTCTTTAAAGATTTCTTGGTGGTCACAATTGGAACTGGTGTAGGAGCTGGCATAGTCGCAGACGGCAAGGTTTTTCGAGGACATCGTGGTGGTGCTGGAGACTTGGGGCATATACCAGTAGGAGAAAATGGGCCGATTTGCCAATGCGGAAACCGCAGTTGTCTGGAGGCCTATATTGGTGAGAAAGCTTTAATCAAAATAGCTCAAGAACAAGGAGTCATCGGCGAAGGCGAGGGCATTTCGGCTCTTACTAGAAAGGCCGATGAGGGTGATTACGCCGCCAAATTGATATTCAGCCAGGCTGGCAACATGTTGGGACGCACCCTGGCCGGGGTTGTCAATGTGCTGGATCCTGAAATCGTCATCATTATGGGAGAAGGAATTGATGCGTGGAGACATTGGTCAAATGGCTTCGGCCCAACCTTTCGATCGGCGCTCGCTCCGAGTAAACGAGATGTGGCAATCGGTGTGGAAACCTGGCGGGATGACAGTTGGGCCAGAGGAGCTGCATGTCTAGTTTTAGCAATTCCTTTTGATCTGGCGGAGATTGCCGGGGACCAAGGAGAATTGGTAAGAGTACGACTTCGGGCTGGCGCAAATTCACTCACCACTTTTGAGCCTAAGTTATCCAGCTAATTACAAATTGGGTTCGTAATTTTGGTTTCATTACGAAATCGTTATAAAAAACAAATCACATTTCCTTGCACTTTCCCTTTACCTCAAATTAACCTCTTCTTCACATACTTACTAAAGTAAGTAAAGAAAGTAAGTAGTTGAATTGTCTGAAGGGAAATAGATGCGCGACAGCACGAATGAAGTCTTGAGAGCCATTGCAACCAATGGACCAGTCTCTCGGGCACAGCTGACGCGAGATCTAGGGCTAAGTGGACCGACCCTCACCCAGGCGACTAGATATCTATTCGAGCGAGGATTGATTACTGAAATTCAGCAATCCCCCTCGACGGGTGGTCGTCCGGCTACATTGTTGGGGCTTGTCGCCAATGCGGGACAGGTACTTGGCGTCAAGCTTGCCGACAATCACGCTGTAGGTATCTGCATAAATCTCCAATCTGAAATCCTATGGAGTTTCGAAGAGCCCTTTAGTTCACGTGGTGAAGAAGCAATTAAGGAGCTAATTTCGCTGCTCAAAAAGAACACTAAAAAAGTCAAGGGGCAGCTTCTTGGAATCGGGATTGGAATACCTGGAGTCGTATCATCTAACGATTCTGGATTAGCTAATTCTGCAATGTTGAGTTGGAACGATGTCAATGTCGGAAAACGAATCTCGAAAGCCCTCAGTACTCCTGTGCTCATCGAGAACGATGTAAATACTCTCGCTATCGCAGAGAGTCTCTACGGTCATGGCCGTGATGTTAGCAACTTCATCACGATAACCCTCGGTCGCGGAATTGGTATGGGACTAGTAATCAACGGAGAACTTTATGCCGGCTCACACGGTGCTGGTGAATTTGGTCATGTAAATGCGGTAAATGGCGGAGTCCAGTGTGAATGCGGAAAATTTGGTTGCCTTGAAACAATAGCTTCAAGCCCAGCTATCCATAAAGTTGCAGTTGCAGCTGGCTATATTTCAAAGAATACCTCCATGACAAAGTTGTGGGACCTCGCAAGGAAAAACAAGAAGATGGCAAAAGCTCTTTTCGAGGCACCTTCAAAACAACTGGGAATCTCCGTGGCTAATGTGATCAACGTAATTGGACCTGAATTGGTGTTTATTAGCGGTGAAGGAGTCGAGGGCTGGGATCTTTGGGAAGCCACATTTAGAGAAACTCTAGATTCTCATGTGGTCTCCACCATGAGCGGATTTGATATAGAAGTTGATCCGTGGGATGACACAAAATGGGCCCTCGGAGCAACTGCAATCGTTCTGCAAGCATCTCTGAGTCGGAATCAGCGGGTTAACGCCAACGTCATCGAAGTTAAAAATCGATTGCGCATTGCCGCAAAATCTGAAGTCAAGGTTTCTTAATGTCTAATAATCAGAGAGACCGTTACGCGGTCGCAGAGGCGGGAGGTGGATTTATTTTAAAGAAATCTTAAATAAGGACAATTGAGAGAAATCCTCGTTTCTTTCAAGATTTTCTTATCTAAATCCCCATAGCAATTAGTTTATTAATGAAATTCCTCACCTAAATGATAGGAGTAATGAAATGCTCTACAGAAATAGATCGGCATGGAAAAAGCGTTCACTGGCTTTACTTGCGGTCGGGTCTCTCATGGCTGTATCCAGCGTTCTTCCAAGCGCTAATGCAGCAACTGCAAAGAAAGTTACCGTAACGTTTTGGACTTCATATTCCACGTCGGAAACTCCAACTCTTGAAAAAACGCTTATACCGGCCTTTGAAAAAGCCAATCCAAATATCATTATCAAGCATGTAACTTTCAGCCATGATGATCTTTATCAGAAGCTTTTAACCAGCGCTATGACAAACACCCTTCCAGATGTAGTTCGCTCAGATATCACCTGGGTGCCAACATTTGCACAGGGTCATGTATTTGCGCAGTTAGATGGCAAGATGGCTGGCTTTGCATCAATTTCCAAAACTGTGTACCCAGGTACCTTATCGACTAACTACTACGCAGGTCATTATTACGGCCTTCCACTTGACACCAATACCCGTGTTATGTTTGCAAACACGGATGCCTTTGCAAAGGCAGGAATCACCACGCTTCCAAAAACCTTTGCAGATATGTTGGCTGATGCTCCATTACTTAAGGCTCAAGGCATCTATCTCTACGGTGATGGTGGTACCGGTGGATGGAACGTCTTGCCATGGATTTGGTCAGCAGGTGGCGCAGTCACAAATGCAACCAACACGACAGCCAAAGGTTACATAAATGGTGCTAAGACCGTTTCTGCAGTTCAATTCCTCACCGACCTGTACAAAGCTGGAGCAATTCCAGATTCCATGCTCGGTGCCTCTGGAGGACTAAGCACTTACGATGGTGTAGCCAAAGGAAATTATGCAATGACCCTAGACGGTCCTTGGATGAATCCAATCTGGGCAGGCGGATATCCTGACTTCAAGCCAGTTGAAGCCCTCGTTCCAGCTGGTGCTGCTGGTAGCAGTAGCGTTGTCGGAGGAGAAGACATCAACTTGATCTCTCGAAGCAAAAACACGGCGGCAGCTGAGAAATTCATTGCCTTCATGCTTTCGAAGAGTGCTCAACTCGCTATGACAAAAGCCGGTCAATTGTCAGTGCTTAACAGTTTGACCAGTCAAGTAACTGCGATCCATCCTTACTACGCAACCTTCCTCACACAATTGAAAACGGCGAAGGCTCGTACACCCGTTCCAAACTATCCAAAGATTGACGCAGTAATATCAACTCAAGTAGCCCTTGCTATGCAGGGCAAACTAACCGCACAACAAGCAATGGATGGGGCAGCAGCGCAAATTGAGCCTCTTCTCAAGTAAAAGAAGTCGATCAACATTGGCCAGCACACCCGTGCTGGCCAATGTTCCTCATCGACAACCCAAATCATCAAAAGCGGGTTTTGTCCCCTATATATTTCTAGCGCCGGGATTTCTTCTCTTCGTAGTCATGATTATTTATCCAATTCTTAGAGCTCTACAAATTAGCTTCTACAACTGGGGGGTCTTTCCAGGAAGTACGACCACTTTTCTTGGATTGCACCAATATGTCCGCGAGTTCCATGATCCAGTGTTCTGGCGAGCACTTGAGAACTCTACGTTCTACACAATTTTCACGGTGCCATTTCAAATCATTTTTGGTTTAATGGTGGCCCTCTTACTCGTTCGAAAAATTCCTGGACGAGGTCTTTTCAGAGCGCTCTTCTACATTCCCGTCGTTACAAGCTGGGTTGTTGTGTCGCTTCTCTTTAAATTTCTATTTAGTACTGACTCGGGATTCGTAAATTGGATCCTTCACGCTTTGCACTTGTCATCCCACAACATTGGATGGCTTGATACACGCTGGCCCTCAATGATCACTATCGGGATTCTTGGAATTTGGAAAGGAGTCGGTTGGTCAATGTTGATTTTCTTAGCGGCTCTGATGGGAGTTCCTGAAACACTAACCGAAGCCGCCGCAATTGATGGAGCTGGACCTTGGCGCACATTTATAAGCGTCACGCTCCCCTCCATTCGATTAACTCTTAGTTTCGTCACAATCATGTTGGTTATCGGAAGTCTTAATGTTTTCACCTCTGCCTACATAATGACTGGGGGTGGGCCTCAGCAACAGACGGAGGTTGTATTAAGTTACATGTATCACCAAGCTTTCAATTTTCTAGATTTCGGCTATGGATCAGCCCTCGCATTCACGCTAGCAATGATCGTATTCGCTATTTCATTTGTTCAGATGAGGCTTTTCAGAGGCGGCGTCTCGCGGGTGGTCCGATGATTACCGGAAGTAAAAGGAAGAAAATTACACTCAGAACGTTGCGCTATCTCACCCTTATAGCTGGCGCCGCAATAATGATTACACCATTTCTATATCTTTTTGCGACCTCCTTCAAACCGCAGCTATATTTGTTCGAAATTCCGCCGCAGTTCATTCCGAAACATCCAACTCTTAGCAATTACACCGATGCTTGGACATCTAATAGTTTTGGCCATTACTTTGCTAACTCAGTATTTGTTTCCGTGGTTTCAACGGGAGTTTCTGCGCTTCTCTCGGCGATGATGGCTTATGCCTTCGCACGTTTCAATTTTCGCGGTCAAAATATAATGTTTTGGATGTTACTTGTCGGCTTAATGGTTCCCGGAATGATGCTCCTCATTCCTCAATATTTGTTGGCCAATCAACTGCATTTGATCGATTCGCTTATAGGACTCATAGTTTTCTATGTAGCCACGAATCTTGCTTTCAATACCTTTCTGTTAAGAGGGTTCTTTGAAGAGATACCGTGGGAACTGGAAGAAGCCATGATCATGGATGGGGCTGGACCTTTTAGACGGTTCTTTAGATTGATCCTGCCCCTATCAAGACCAGCCTTGGCAACAGTCAGTATTTTCACTTTCCTTGCTTGCTGGGATGAATATGTTTGGGCACTCACCATAATCAACGATCCGAGCAAACGGACTCTTCCCATTGCTATTTCGATATTCCAAGGCCAGCACCTAACGAATTGGGGATTAGTTTTCGCCGCCTCAACGATCACAATCATTCCCGTAATTCTTGTATTCGCAATTTTCCAACGACAGTTTGTTCGCGGTCTTACCGCAGATGCCTTGAAAGGATAAGAGTAAATGCCCTCCTCTAGATTGTTTCAACTGAGCGCCAAAGATCGGGAGCTTGCCTTAAGAAGTATCAAGATTATTCTCGACGGACAGTCGCCGAGTGGTGCTTATGTCGCTTCACCTAATTTTCCATCTTATCAATACTCCTGGCTCCGAGACGGGGCCTATTGTGCAAGAGCAATGGATTCTGTAGGCAACACAGATTCGGCTAGTAAATTCCATCGTTGGGTTGAAGGAGCGCTTTTAAAGCAGAAATCTTCTGCAGAGTCTCTCATTGTTTCTTTGAATAATGGTGAAGTTCCCGAAATGGATGAAATGTTGCCCACTCGCTACACCTTGGATGGAGCTCTTGAGAAATTTGGCGAGGTAGAAGATTTCCCTTGGCCCAATTATCAACTCGATGGATATGGAATTTGGCTTTACGAATTGGGAAGTCATCACCGTAATCTTGGAACTACCGATTTCAACTCAGATGTTGTTGATCTGGTCGCCAGATACCTCTCGGCAACCTGGGAAACGAAGTGCTTTGATTGTTGGGAGGAGATCGGGGATGGGCATCACGCCTCGACCCTTGCAGCGATTTCCGCAGGACTCAAAAGTGCCGGAACACTCCTAGGTGAAGTTAAATATATAAGGAAATCTGAGGAAGTTCGCGATTTCTTACTTGCAAATTTCGTGAGGGATGGAAGATTTTGCAAAGGACTACTTGATGATCGCGTCGATTCTAGTTTGCTCTGTATAGCTCTCCCCTTCGAAATTGTTCCTCTAGACAATCCAATATTTACTAGAACTGTTGCTGCAATTCGTTCAGACTTGCTCGGCGATACTGGAGGTATTTATCGCTACCTTGGTGACACATACTATGGAGGTGGAGAATGGATTCTTTTGACAAGTTGGCTTGGGTGGCATGACCGCTTAACAAACAATCAATATGGATTTGAAAATGCAAAAGAATGGGTAGTAAATCAAGCTACAGAAACTCTAGATTTGCCAGAACAAAGTACGAAGGGGGTTCAAGAGTCAACGATGATTCAACCCTGGGTTGAACGTTGGGGGTCGGTGGCATCACCTCTCCTTTGGTCCCATGCCATGTATTTACTAATGATTCAAGAAGGAGCTAACTAGCAATGGACTTAATTTTCGATAAGGCTTCATATCTGCCGTCAGAGCCAATTACCGGGGTAACTCCACAATCAGGCACTATTTCCGTCTCACAACTGGGGGTTCAGGTCAAAGAAATAGCCTGTACCGAGGAGTTCAATCTGGGGACCTTTAGCGAGGGAGCCTATTCAATTGCGTGGAAAGGCCACAATGGCGCGCAACAAAGTTCAGCTTTTGAGGTTCTAGAAGAGCCATGGACGCGATTGCGTTACGGATTCATCGCCGAATTTTCAGAGGCGGTAGACACCAAGAATTACGTTGAGTGGGCTAAAAAACTTCATCTCACCGCAATCCAGTTTTATGACTGGGCTTGGAAACATGAGTTTCTCACTACTGAAGCCACTCATTACCCCGATCCCTTAGGACAGATCATTTCGACTGAAAAGATCAAAGAACTTATTAGCGAATACCAGAAAGCTGGTGCTATCGCCTCCGGTTATGCAGCCATTTATGCAGTTGATGCTGAGGGCTGGGAGAGATGGAAATCATCAGGGCTATTTGACACTGAGGGCAATCCCTACACTTTGGGTGACGATTTCCTCTGGATTGTCGATCCAGCGGATCCTAAATGGCTCAAACATATGATTTCTGAACTTCAGAAGGCTAATGAGTTTGGATTTAAAGCCTTTCACCTCGACCAATATGGGTGGCCCAAAAACGCTCTTCGGACTGATGGTGTGGCCGTGGATTTGGCAAATAGATTCCCTGAAATGCTCAGCCAAATTGTAAATTCAGTGCCAGATGCCAAACATATATTCAACAATGTAAATGATTATCCAACATGGTCGACGACTCAAACAGGACAACATGCAACTTACATCGAGGTGTGGGATCCGCACTCTACCTATCGTCATCTTGCCGATTTGGTCTCCAAGGCACGAGCTTTGAATCCATCAGTACCCGTAATCCTCTCTGCCTACCTTCATCCCTTTGGGAACATTGGCAAGGGTGTAGATGAGGCGGAAGCGGTTGCATCATTCGAATTGACATTTGCAAGCATTGCTTCTGGCGGCGCTTCGCATTTAATTACAGGTGGAGATGGAAGAATTCTTCACCATGCATATTATGTAAACAACTATGTTGCTCCAGAGCCAACGTTGAAAACAATACGCAATTATTATGACTTAGTAGTCGCTTCGGGTGATTTGCTTTACGACACCACCCGCGAAGATGTCACACTCATTGAGGCTTTCGGTGTTAATAATGAAGTCAAATTCGACTCTCTGGTGCCTTTAAGTCACGAGGCCTTACCGAAGAGCCTTTGGATCAGAGTATTCAAGGGCAAAACTGGATTAACTTTTCATATAATAAATCTTCTTGATCAGGATGACTGTATTTGGGATACGCCAAAGAAGAGCATCACTTCGACTGCAGAACTCACGATCTCTATAGAGGCTGCAGCATTCGAGAACCAAATTTCTATCGCACATGGAGTCACCGGTGCCGAATTCGTTCAAAAGAAGATGGAGATCGATGGTAAGCGCTTGCAAATCAAGATTGATATTCACTCTGCTTGGACTATCGCAAATATTCCTTTCGCTGTAAACAATTAGTTAACTAAAATCTCACCAAGAAGCGGAATCACATGCTGATCCATACACCTTTGGGTTTAGGTCACCCATACCGATACGAGCCGGACCAACGAATTCCTACCTCGCCCATTTCGGGTCAGCCCTGGAAAGTTCGAGCACGAACGGATGCGATGACTACGAGCGTTCACTTATATATTCGGCGTGGGGTAAAACTCGAAAGACATGAACTTCGCTTACTAGGTCCGGCTCATCCCGACACTCACGGTCCATACGGAGTCACCGCTAAGAAAATCGATGTAACAACTCACCTCACAACACTTGCAAACAATCCAGAGGAATTCTCTGGTGATCTGGAGTGGGAAATTGAGTTATCTGGTTTAGAAGAATTCGAGGAGTTGTCATATTGGTTGGAAATTGATGCCTTTGAATTTACTCGCACATTTGAGCTGAGCGCCCTAACGTGGCTTCCAGACGACGATCATTTCCTCAAGGTTGTGGGTGATCTTCCTGTTGGAGTAACCGTATCCGAGAGGCAAGTGCTTGCAAACTCTCAAGGGCAGGTCTTTCAAATTCGCTTTGCGCTCCCTTTGGCACCAGGAGATCACGTGGTTGGCTTTGGTGAGCGATTTAATGCGGTCGATCAACGGGGTAACTTCATTGACGCAGTTGTTTATGAAGAATACAAAGGACACGGTCAACGTACGTATCTACCCGCCCCATTCGGACTCGTTATCGGTAGCGACTATGGATTCTATTTGAATACTGCAACTCCAAGTAGATTCGATATCGGAGCATCCCAATCCGATCGATTGCTCATTGAAGTTGATACTTCTCCCTTTCAATCGAGCATAGAAATTCGAACCTACAGCGGCTCTCCAACTTCGATACTCAAGTCCTACATATCAGAATTTGAATTACCAAAGGCTCCCCCTCCTTGGATTTACAAGCTTTGGGGAAGCAGCAATGAATGGAATACTCAAGCGAGAGTAGAACTGGAAATTGAAACCAGTGAGAGACTTGGTATTGAACTTGGAGTTCTAGTAATCGAAGCTTGGTCGGACGAGACCTCCTTCACGGTTTTTAGAGATGCGCAGTTCACTCCAACTGATGGCTCCAAAGGGCTTGTTGCTGCCGCAATCACATATCCTTCCGATGGCGCATGGCCCAATCCGCAGAAAATGATCGACGACTTACATCAAAAAGATATGAAATTAATCCTTTGGCAAATACCGGTGATCAAAGAGGAAGGGACGAAAGGTTCGCAGGTCAATGCCATCTGGAATTATGCCGTGCAAAATAACTTGGTGATCACGGATGGATTGGGGAGTCCTTATAGAGTCCGAGCGCCGTGGTTTCATAATGCCCTTATGCCAGACCTCACCGCTCCACAAGTCCGTCGATGGTGGGCCAGCCTCCACGAATATCTCGTGACTGAGATGGGAGTGGACGGATTCAAAACAGATGGTGGGGAGCATGCCTGGGGAAGCGACCTTATTTACTTAGATGGTCGAACTGGCCTTGAGAAGAATAATCTCTTTGCCCTTGGATACGTGCAAACTTTTAGTGACCTACTCGAGTCTTCGAAGAAAGAGGGGATCACTTTTTCACGCGCGGGATTTGCAGGTAGCAGTTCATTTCCGACTTTCTGGGCGGGAGATGAGGATTCCACTTGGGAAGCTTTCAAAGCCTCTATAAATGCTGGAATCTCTGCTTCAACAAGTGGCATCTTCTTTTGGGGCTGGGACATTGGAGGCTTTAGCGGTGAAATCCCAACAAGCGAGCTCTATCTTCGCGGTGCTGCCATGGCTACCTTCTGTCCAATCATGCAATTTCACTCTGAATTCAATCATCATAAGGAGCCTTCAAATGACCGAAGCCCATGGAATATAGAGAGGCAGACCGGGGACACACGTGTGGTTTCAATATTCCGAAAGTTCTTGGGTATTCGCACCCTACTCATTCCTTATCTGGAAATCGAAGGTCGAGAGGCAATTGCATCTGGCCGACCACTCATGGCGGGGCTCTTCTTTGATTTTCCAGCAGATCAAGAAATTTGGAAGGCACCATCACAATATATGTTGGGACGTTTTTTGCTCGTGGCACCTGTTTCAGATTCCGGGACTAAAAGTTTGAAGGTCTACCTGCCCGAAGGGATTTGGATAGATTTTTGGAATAAATCAAAATATATCGGAGAACAATGGATAGAGATAGAAACTCCTCTAGACCGAATTCCAGTCTTTATTAAGGATGACGCTCCGCAATGGTTAGTGAATCAATCCTGGGAGTGATGATATTCGTTGCAAGCACTCGTGAACATTAAAGCTTAATACCACCGCGTAGGAACGACATTTCACCTGGCTATCGATTTAATAGCCAGGTGAATTCGAAACGAAAGAACTTCATATTGCCTAGAAACTAAGCAAGCTTCTTCTGCAAGTTCTCATCGATAGCTGCCAAGAAGTCTTGGGTGTTTAGCCAAGGAGCATCCTTAGAGATAAGAAGTGCCAAGTCCTTTGTCATCTTTCCAGACTCAACAGTCTCGATACAGACTGCTTCAAGGTTCTTTGCAAAGGCTGCAAGCTCTGGATTGTTATCCAACTTAGCGCGATGTGAAAGGCCTTGGGTCCAAGCGAAGATAGATGCGATTGGGTTTGTTGAAGTCTGCTTGCCAGCTTGGTGATCGCGGTAGTGACGAGTCACTGTTCCGTGAGCAGCCTCTGACTCAACAGTCTTTCCATCTGGTGTCATCAATACTGATGTCATCAAACCAAGTGAGCCATAACCCTGTGCGACGGTATCTGACTGAACGTCGCCGTCGTAGTTCTTACAAGCCCAAACATATCCGCCAGGCATGCGAAGTGACATAGCAACCATGTCATCGATGAGGCGGTGCTCGTACCAGATTCCAAGTGCATCAAATTGAGATTTGAACTCTGCTTGGTAGATCTCTTCGAAGATATCTTTAAAGCGTCCGTCATATGCCTTCAAGATGGTGTTCTTTGTGGAGAGATAGACCGGATACTTACGAAGTAGGCCGTAGTTCAATGAGGCGCGAGCAAAGTCGCGGATTGAATCATCGAGGTTGTACATGGCCATGGTCACACCGGAGCCAGGGAAGTTAAATACTTCGTGCTCAATGGTTTCGCCGCCATCTTCTGGAACGAAAGTGATGGTGAGCTTCCCCTTGCCAGGAATGCGGAAATCAGTAGCGCGGTATTGATCACCGAAAGCATGACGACCGATAACGATTGGCAAGGTCCAGTGAGGGACCAAGCGGGGAACATTTGAGATGATGATTGGCTCGCGGAAGATAACTCCACCGAGGATGTTGCGGACAGTTCCGTTAGGAGATTTCCACATCTTCTTGAGGCCAAACTCTTCTACACGGGCCTCATCTGGAGTGATGGTTGCACACTTAACTCCAACGCCATGCTTCAAGATTGCATGCGCTGAGTCAATCGTGACCTGATCATCTGTGGCATCGCGATTTTCAATGCTGAGGTCGTAATACTCAAGATTTACATCGAGGTAAGGCAGAATCAATTTATCTTTGATGAACTGCCAGATGATGCGTGTCATCTCATCGCCATCGAGCTCGACGACAGTTCCAGTTACCTTAATCTTTGACATCTATATTTCCCGCTCTCTAGAAAGTAGTTTCTTAAAGATCTTTAACGTCGGCTTGCTTGGTGCGAACAGCTTCGGCCGCAACCTTGAGCGCTGCAACTTCACTTTCGGTAAGCGCAGTTTCTACAACTTCCTTGATTCCAGTGCGACCAATCTTCGCCTCAACACCGAGGTAGACGCCTTCAATTCCGTATTGGCCTTCGACCCATGCACAGACAGGCATTACTTCACCTGAATCTTCGATTACTGCCTTAGCCATACGAGCAGCAGCAGCTGATGGAGCGTAATAAGCAGAACCAGTCTTGAGCAGCGCAACTACTTCAGCGCCACCATTACGCGTGCGGTCAACGAGATCACTGATGTCTGCTTCTGAAAGAAGTGAGGTCAAAGGTTGACCATTGACTGTGCAACGACTTGGGACTGGAACCATGGTGTCACCATGTGAACCGAGTGTCAGTGTCTTTACTGATCCGACTGGTACAGCGAGTTTTTCTGCGACAAAGTTAGTGAAGCGTGCTGTATCCAACATGCCTGCTTGACCCATCACTTGGTGATGTGGGAAACCAGTTGCAAGTTGAGCGAGCGCTGTCATCTCATCGAGTGGATTTGATACAACGATGATGACTGCGTTTGGCGAATGCTTTGCAATATTCTCAGCGACGCCGCGAACGATTCCAGCATTTACTCCGATGAGATCCATGCGAGACATTCCAGGCTTGCGAGGCAATCCAGCTGTAATAACGACAACATCAGAATTAGCCGTTGCTTCATAGCCGGCGCCTTCAGGAGTGGTTGTTGCACCAATAACTTTAGTTTCGAAGCCTTCGATGGAGCGCGATTGATTCATGTCAAGCGCCAGACCCTCTGGCTTCCCCTCCACGATATCTGTGAGAACGACTGTCTCAAAGATGTCGTATTCAGCTAAGCGCAGGGCGGTTGTTGAACCATAGAAACCGCTACCAACGACTGTGACTTTGCCAGATCTACTCATGGAATCCTCCGTAAAAGTGAACTGCCGCAATCCTACTTTGCGTGCGGCAGGGTTAAAGACACGATGAAGAGGAGCAATGTCACACCCGTTGGAATCAAGAGCTCGATGGTCCGGCGGGTGACGCTATTTGTATACGCGATATAGGCGTAGAGTCCGCCGCCCAGCGCTACCAAAATAGAGCAGGTACGGACCGCGCTAAATATCCCGAGTGTGACCCCGATTACAACCAAGGCGATCGCCAAGCTGCGCCAGAGTGACTGGGAGCCCTTCAAGGGGCGGAGTTTATTACCGAGAGTTGCTAGCACGACCAGCCATTTCAACAACGTTGGTCAGAAGCATGGCCCGCGTCATGGGACCTACGCCGCCCGGCATGGGAGCGATATATGCGGCAACTTCTGCGACTCCGGGATGAATATCTCCTAAAAGACCGGCATCGGTTCGAGTGATTCCAACATCAAGAACCGTAACACCGACCTTCACCATATCTGGAGTTAATAGATGAGCACTTCCTACAGCCGCGACGATGATATCTGCGCGCTTGGTGTGAAAAGCAACATCCTTGGTCGAGGTATGGGTAATCGTCACCGTTGCATCATCGCCTTTGCGAGTGAGCAACAAAGAGAGCGGGCGACCGACCGTTAAGCCGCGACCCATAATGACAACTTCAGCTCCTTGAGTGCTGATGTTGTAACGATGCAAGAGTTCGAGGATTCCCCGAGGTGTACAAGGGAGTGGAGCGGGCTCACCAATCACCAATTTGCCAAGATTGAGAGGATGTAAGCCATCAGCATCTTTATCGGGATCGATCGATTCCAAAATCAAATTTGCCGAAATACCCTTAGGGAGCGGTAACTGCACGATATATCCCGTGCACTCCGGAGAATTGTTGAGATCTTTGATTGCAGCAAGTACATCGGCCTGTGATGCGGTCTCGGGCAAATCGATGCGAATCGATGCGATATCGGGTGCACCGTCAATGTTGGCTGCATCAACCAAGTCAGCTCCGCGATGGGCCACACCTTCGAGTACCGCTCGGACTATTTCTGGCCGTCC
>CAIKID010000075.1 GCA_903827345.1 uncultured Actinomycetes bacterium
CCAGCGCGCACTAAATCAGAGTGGCGGCCACTTTCAATCATCTTGCCTTTATCTAAGACCAGAATCAAATCCGCCCGTTGCACAGTCGAGAGGCGATGGGCGACGACAAAGGTGGTTCGATCGCGCATCAATGTTTCGAGAGCTTGCGCAATTGCGCTCTCCGATTGTGAATCAAGAGCCGACGTGGCTTCATCAAGAATTAGGATCCGAGGATTTCGAATCAGCGCACGAGCGATTGCCAAGCGTTGCCTTTGCCCACCAGAGATTCTGGCACCGCGCTCCCCGACCAAGGTATCTACGCCTTCGGGTAACTCACTAACGAAATCAAGTGCATTTGCTGCTTGCAGCGCCGCGCTCACTCGCTCATCAGAGACAGAGCCGAGACCGTATGTGATGTTATCTCTTACGCTCGCTTCGAATAAGACTGACTCCTGTGGAACTACAGAGATGAATTTTCTAAAGGTTCGCAAATCAAATTGCGAGTAATCATTCCCGTCCACTGAGATAACTCCCGACTGGGGGCGGAGAAAACCAGTGAGCAAATTAATGAGAGTCGATTTTCCGGATCCAGATGGGCCGACCCGAGCGATCATCTGACCGGGTTTAGCGTTCACACTGAATTTGCTGATGGCCTTTCTATTGCTATTTGGATACTTGAAGGAGACCCCCGCCAAATCAACGGTGCCAATTACTTCTGGCATCGCCGGCTTGTTGGCATTCTCTTCTACATCTGGAGATTCAAGTACTTCACCAAGCGAACGGATCGAAGCAAAGCCTTTAGCTATTTGGGGCATAAGGCTCGATAGCAAAATAACAGAGCCAATCAGTTGCCCAAAGAAGGCGGTGAGAAGAACAACATCTCCGATCGTGACGCCGAATTTTCCTTTCAGAGCGCAGTAACTTGCCACGGCGAGACAGCAGACGTTGGCCAATTGGAAGGTAACCCACGCAAGGGCGTTGAATTTGGCGTTGAAGATATCGAGCTTAAGACCCGCGCGTTTTACATTTCCAAAAGAGGCGTACATGGTTTGCAAGGCGCTCTGTTCTAGACCATGAGCGCGTGTAATGGGCATCAAGGTAGTCATTTCATTGACGCGTGCCGACATCACCTCGATCTCCTCGCGGAACTCTTCATTTCTGGCGCGAAGTCTGAAACGTAGCTTTGCAATAAAGATCGCTATAAGTGGAGCGAGTACTAGAAAGAAAGGGAGGAAAATTGGGACTTTTATGGCGGTGATGACTATTGCACCAACTACGCCGTTGATAGCAGTTGCGCCACCGTCCGATAAGTTTCGTACCATCTGTTCGATATTCTCTACATCGCGAACAATCTTGGTCTGCAAAACTCCGGCGTTTGATCTTAAGTAGAAACCCATCGTGAGCTGCTGCATGCGCTCAACGAGGGCTGATCGGAGGCGGTTCTCGACTTCGCGGATCGCCTTGCTCTGCAGCCTGACGTAAAGCAAATTCATGGGCCAGTTCTGGAGAGTTACTACGGCGAGAATTGCTACGTTAATCAATAATTTCGCGAGACTTTTGTGCGAGGCGATAATGTCAATTGTGTTCGCTGTTAAGAGCGGAATTACCCAGGTCG
>CAIKID010000076.1 GCA_903827345.1 uncultured Actinomycetes bacterium
GTGGAAAAGTGGTTTATCAATCAATTTTTGAACACGTGACAACTCAAGCTTTTGAACCATATGCAAAGTTGGGATTCACGCCTTCCAGTTTTGTAATTTCAAAAGAGGCAGCAGATGCCAAGAATTATCAATGCGTTGGCCCAGGCGGCTATCAGCTGTATGTCTCAACCGGGCCTGTTGCATGTGGCACGCCATGTGTTCGCCCGGGGTATATCTATATCCGCCCAGATCCTTACCCAATCGCCAAAGTCGAGGGGCAAATTGATAATTTGGGCGTGAAAAAAGGGGAGAAAAAACCCTAGAATAAGCCTGTAAAGTAAGCACACACTCGGAGACGTCGCATAGCCCGGTCGAGTGCGCCTCACTGCTAACGAGGTAAGGGGTTAAACCCTTCAAGAGTTCAAATCTCTTCGTCTCCGCAAAGAAAAGAGCCTCACAACTTAATTGTTGTGAGGCTCTTCTAGTTTAGAACTTACTTATGTGGTTTTTCCGGTGCAATTGGCTTCTTTGGATCAACTGGTTTTACCGGAGCTGCAGGCTTAACAGGTTCGGTTGGTTGGACTGGACGAACTGGTGCAACACCTAGTGCTGTAACTGCGCTCTTATAGGTGGCGTTGGCAGCCTTGGTTGCATTTCCCCAAGCGGAGAGAGCCGCATTGAGAGCGTCATTAGTTGTGGCAGCTGCGGTTGCGGCTAAGAAGGCGGTACCTGCGGCATCGAGAGCGCTCTTACGCGCTGCTTGGATGGGGGCCAGTTGTGCTTGATATGCATCGTTGGCTGTGCGGAAGGCGGTGATGGCCGTCTGCCATGCTGCCCAATAATTCTTCATGGTGGTGTTCCAGTCGGACTGATACTTTGCCATGGCTGCGCGATAGTTAATGTCATTTGTTACGAGAGCGACTCGATACTGAGTCAATGCAATTTTGTAGGCAGCGAGTTGGGTTTGATATGTCGATGGACTGGTGGTTGGAGCTGGGGATTCATCAGCGAGTGCTGAAACGGTGGTTCCAATTAATAAGCCCGAGACCAACAGGGCTACCGCTACGATCTTCTTTGATTTCATTTTTCTTACTCCTTGAACGATGGGGCCCGATTGCCCTAGAAGGAATAATTAACCGCTACTTTGTGGATTCTTTGTGAAAACTCATTGGGGTTCTTGTGGGATTACAACTACCTGATTACTCAAAATCCCCAAACCTGCAACCGATATTTCGACCGTATCTCCCTCTTGCAGCGATACATCTATCGGCGGAACGATGCCCGTGCCGGTGGAGAGAATCACCCCATATGGAAAGATCTGACAGCGAAACAAATAGGAAACCAGATCTTCCAACGTTCGATTGAGCGCTCCCAAAGAGGTCTGCGCCTGCCAAACCTGTACACCTAATCTAATTATTTGCGCCGAAATGGTCATGAGGGCGGCAGGGGGCACTAGCCAACTCGGCGTTATATCAGGGCCGAGAGAAGTGGAACCGAGATAGATTTTTGCTTGTGACAAGTAGAGCGGGTTTTCTCCCTCGATAGAACGAGCGGTGACATCGTTGCAGATGGAATAGCCGATGATCTCTTGATACTTATTTATATATATTGCAACCTCTGGCTCGGGCACTGATGCCGGGGAGTCGTAACGAATTCCAATTGTTTGGTGCGAAGTACTTGTGCGAGATGCGGTGCTCTTAAAGAAGAGCTCTGGGCGATCGGCTCCGTACACTCTCTGGTAAACATCGGGAACCCCGCTCTCCTCTTTTCGAGCATCACGTGAGCGTAGATAAGTGACGCCCGCTCCCCACAGTTCTATCTCAGGTGAGATCGGGGCCACAGCGTCCCCAGTAACTATCTCACCACGCTGCAGTAATCGCTCTTTAACCTCAGAGATTCTCAGCTGGTGTAGATCTGACAAAGAAAGGATTCCGGGGATTGCGTAATGAACGCCTTGATCCAAAATCACCAGTTGGTGTGAGTGCTGCTGGGTTCTAAGCGCTACTAATTTCACCTTTAAATTGTATCTACTCCTCCTTCCCATGAGGAAGGGAGTTCTGATTAGAATATCCAATTAGGTAGTTAAGAAGGTCTAAAAAGGAGAGTCA
>CAIKID010000077.1 GCA_903827345.1 uncultured Actinomycetes bacterium
CCTTCCAAGATGATCCTGATACCGATGCGATTGTGATGATCGGTGAAATCGGAGGCGATGCTGAAGAGCGCGCCGCTGCATTCATCTCCGAATATGTCACCAAGCCAGTTGTTGGTTATGTTGCCGGCTTTACTGCACCTGAAGGTAAGACCATGGGCCATGCTGGTGCGATCGTCTCCGGCTCCTCTGGAACTGCCGAAGCGAAGAAAGTTGCCTTGGAAGCAGCAGGAGTTAAAGTTGGCAAAACGCCGAGTGAGACCGCGGCCCTGATGCGTGCGATCCTCAACGGATAAAAATGGTTGCCAGCGCTCTGGGGGTCTCGTTTCGGCAGGCCTTTCGTAGCGTCTCTTTAACGCTCTTCCCACTCGCTTTCATCGCCCTCTTTACCTGGGCTAGCGCGGGCAGCACCAGCGGAAATACCAGTGATCCCGTACGAGCTTCGGCCTGGCTCTTCTTGGGGGCTCACCTCATTCCATTCGCACTTCCCGCCGGGAAACTTACGGTCCTACCGCTTCTGGCTGTCATCTATCCCATGTGGGCGATCCGCCGCGGGCTGCCAACCGTGGAAGTGGCTTTTAACAAGCTCAATGGTGCGCGCCTGGTTTATGCATTTTGGTATGCCCTCCTATCGGAATTCCTCGCAGTTGCTTCAATCCATCACGGCGTATCTGCAAATTTGTACTTAACCCCGGTTATGACCTTTCTTATAGCGATGATTGCAACTCTCAAATTTGATCGCACTCGTAACCGCGCTTTCTACTTTGCCTTATATCTCTTTGCAATTGCAGTCGGCTGTGCAGCCCTCGCGTTCGCCCTTTCGCTCTACGGACATTGGTCGGATTTGAAAAGCATCTCGGTCGTTCTGGGCGGCGGCGTTGTTGGTGGAATTTTATTGACCCTTCTGCAGATCCTCTATCTTCCAAATATTGCACTCGCCACCCTCTCTTACATAACAGGGATCGGCTTCTCTTTTGGGCCACACTCAACGATCAACGCCCTCCATGTGACGCTCGGTCAGGTGCCGGCCCTTCCCTTTGTTTCAGCGCTCCCTACTGGAATTCATAAAGAGTTGAATTACGCGATTGCTTTCTGGGGGCTGTTTTTCATCGCTCTCTTTATATTTATGCAAAGGGGCGAGAGATCAGTTCTGCGCAGCACCAGAGATCTCTTCGCACAGGGGTTGAGATTTTTCATTGTTATTGCCGCCATCGCATATTTCTCTGCTGGCGAATTATTGACAGGTAGCTTGAACCCCGTCGGAGTCATTTGGTGGCGCTTTGTTGCATATCTAGTCACTGCATATATCAGCGCTTCTATTGTTGCCATATATATCCCCGCACTACTTCGCAGAGCGCTGCATCGTGGCTAAACGCATATTGCTCCTGGCATCGGGTGGCGGATCACTTGCGGCTGCGATTTTAGAGGCGCAGGACGCTGGTCAGCTTGACCTGGAATGTGTTGGACTCGTGAGCGACAAGCAATCACCAGTGCTGGACATTGCGCGCCGATATGGAATTCCTGATTTTTATCTTCCTATGCGAAGTGATCGCACCCAATGGGATCAAGAG
>CAIKID010000078.1 GCA_903827345.1 uncultured Actinomycetes bacterium
ATCACTCGTGCGTCGAAGTTCGTTGGAAGATGTCTTCCTTCGACTTACAGGTCGCACTCTGGTCGACTAAAGGTGGTGAATTAAGCATGGCTGCTCGCCAAGGTTCCCTCGTGATAGTAGATGTAGATCGCATCAAGAGGCACGGCGCTCTCTCGGTTGTCGAAGGTCGTCTCCTGGTACTTCTAAAATATATCCCGGGGCTGACTTCAGCGGCCGTTGCCAATCCATTCCTGTATCTCATCGCTATCGGCGTAGGTGTCGGAAAATTGATAAATGCTCACTCCGGCGGGGTAGACGGAGTTAAATATCTCACCTTTCTCGCCCCTGCCCTTTTATCTACCGCTGCGATTCAAAATGCATTGGATGAAGTTGTGTTTCCCACCCTCGAGGGATTCAAGTGGAATAAATCCTTCTTTGCCATCAACTCAACTCCAATATCTGGAAAGCAGATCGCAAACGGAATATTGATTGCTTCCCTTGTACGAGTCACCTTCTCTGTCACCATCTACGGCACCATCGTCTATCTCTTCGGTGGATTTACATCGATCCGTGGGTGGCTGGCTATACCTACCTCCTTCGCTGCCGCTGCAGCATTTGGCGCCTTTATCATGGGAATTGCCGCATGGGCTAAGAATGATGATTCATTCTTTATGGTGCTCGGCCGCTTTGTAATGATGCCTCTCTTCCTATTTTCTGGCACTTTTTATCAACTCTCTTCGATGCCAATTTACCTCCGTTGGATTGGTTGGTTATCGCCACTCTGGCATACAACTGAACTGGGTCGATTTTTAACCTATGGTCATCACATCAGCGGATTGATGTTCTGCGTACATATCGGGTATTTAGTAGCAATGTTCAGTTTTGGGATGCACTTCGCACATCGCCAGTTTGAGCAGAGGTTGGCGAAATGATTACCGATAACGCAGTCTTGATCGCGCAATCACGGCGCGGCCGTTTTGCCGAAAGTCGTTATTCAGGACGAGCACATATTCTGCTCGAACGAAGCCTCATTGCATTTAAGAACTCTGCATGGCTTGCAGTGCTCTCGGGATTCTTTGAGCCAGTGCTATATCTGCTCTCTTTTGGATACGGGCTAGGTCATCTGATCGGGAAGATCCCCCTACAAAATGGCCATGTTGTGAGTTATGCGATGTACATCGCACCAGGTCTATTAGCTACCAGTGCAATGAATGGCGCGATCTATGACTCTACGTGGAACGTCTTCTTTAAGTTAAAGCATGACCGCATTTATCAGGGAATGTTACAAACATCTCTAGGGCCGCTAGATGTTGCTTTGGGTGAGATCGGCTGGTCCCTGCTTCGCGGGTTCTCATATGCAATTGGTTTTATGTGCGTTGTGGTACCAGCAGGTCTAATCACGAGTTGGTGGGGAATTCTGGCTGTACCCGCTGCCGTGCTCATCGCCTTTGGTTTCGCCTCAGTGGGCATGGGAATCACATCGTGCTTTAGCACTTTCCAGCAGATGGACTACATCAGTATCGCGATGTTGCCGATGTTCTTATTTTCTGGATCTTTCTACCCACTCACGGTATATCCCGGATACTTGCAGGGAATATTAAAATCGTTACCGCTCTGGCAGGCGATCGCAATGGTTAGAGATCTCACTTTGGGAATCGTTAGCTGGGGAATTTTGTGGCACGTGCTTTACTTCGTTGTTATGGCTTCGGTAGGAGTAGCAATTACAACTCAGAGACTTACTAAGCTCTTCCTACGGTAATTAATTGTCGTAGTTACGACGATCCCAACGTCCTTCTAAACGATCGCTCCATTTTGGCTTCTTTGCCTTAGGCATACCTTTGCCGGCTCTACCCATTGAAAAATTGGTGAAGATAAAGAAAGCACCGGTCAGAGCAATGACAAAGCCCAACAATCCAACAACAATCAGCTTGGCAACGAGACCGCCGAAGAGAATCCCCATTCCAGCGAGTACTCCAAAACTCCCATAAAAGACCAAGCTTCCCTGCTTGGTGCGTGCGCTACCCGTGAGGGTGGAGACGAGGCGGGGATCTTCTTGCTCGAAGGCCGCTTCCATCTCTGCAAGCAGTTTGCGTTCGTGATCAGAGAGAGCCATGTGGCAAAGAATAGGGCAGTCGCGCCAAACTGCGCCATCTAGAGCCATCTAGAGCCATGTGGTTACCTCTCAGAATCCTCACTGCTTCGCTCAAATAATCGCGCCGGACGGACGGAGGCATCGCCGAAGCGCGCCTTCGCCTGATCCATCGCGCGGGTCGCCTCGCGCCAGCCACTTTCGCGCTCCCCCAGCTCGAGTTGTACCGAAGCGCCATCCGAATCCACCAGGTTTTCTAAGCCAATTCCGATTAAGCGGATACGTGCGCGATCGAGTTTGAGAGCTATATATAACTTTTTTGCAACGTCATAGCACTCTTGCATCCCATTAATCGGTAGCGCGACTGTTTTAGAGCGCGAGATTGTTTTGAAATCGGCGAAGCGTACCTTGATAGAAATTGTCTGTGCGGACATCTGGCGAGCACGCAATCTAGAACTCGCCTTTTCGGTAAGGCGCAAGAGTTCGCGCAAGATCTCTTCTTGATCTTCTAAATCTCGCGCAAAGGTTTCGGCGGCGCTAATGCTTTTATCGGGTTCATCGGGAGTCACTGGCCGATAGTCACGGCCCCACGCAAGTTCGTAGAGATGAACTCCATTTGCTTCACCAAGCGCTCGTACCAGGGTCTGCCGCGGCGTATTGGCAATATCGCCTACGGTGCGCAGACCCAATCGCAACAACTCCTCATTTGTCTTGGGTCCAACTCCCCAGACCGCGCTAACAGGTAGTGGGTGTAAGAAATCTAAGACTTTTGCCGGATCAACTTCGAGCATGCCATCTGGTTTGCAAGCTTGTGAAGCTAGTTTTGCAATGAACTTTGTTGTCGCAATTCCCACCGAACAAGTGATACCTGCCTGCGCCAATACATCGGCGCGGATTCGCCGCCCAATCTCAGGGCCATCGCCCATTAATTTGCGCGATCCCGTTACATCGAGAAAGGCTTCATCGAGTGAGATCGGTTCGACGAGCGGTGTGTAACTTTCGAAGATTTCCATAACCCCACGCGAAACTTCGCTGTAACGATGGTGGTTGGGAGCCACGAAGATTGCATGCGGCGCCATCCGTTGTGCGCGACCGACTGGCATGGCAGCGCGAATTCCAAATTTGCGTGCTTCGTAGTTGGCGGACAAGACGACTCCACGAGCTCCGGCTCCTACAACGACAGCTTTGCCGCGCAGTGATGGATCATCTTTCTCGGCGACCGATGCATAGAAAGCATCCATATCCACATGGAGGATCGTTGCGATCTCATCCATGTTCTGGCTCATAAACTCGCAGATTACGCCACTTCTCGTAAGAGTCGGTCAGTTCCCACGCCTGCGTCGCACGCAATGAAATTCCGCGCGGGCCAGTGCGCCTGACTTCTCCCCGCACCAAGAAGAGTGAAGAGGTAAAGAGCAAGTTGCCACTGCTCTGCTGGATATCTTCGAAGAAGGTCACATCGTTGCAGCCATGCCCATCATCCAGGGTAAGGAAGATGACGCGCTTGCCGGTACGAATCGGTGGCATCTGTAGCGCCACCTTGACCCCCGCCACCAAGACCGATTCGCCAGAGGGTTTGTGAATCAGATCCGATGAACGCACCGCCCCCACATGGTTGAGAAATTCCCCATAGAACTCGAGCATATGGCGCGAGATATCCATGCCGGTCAGATCTAATTCATGGCGCACCTCTTCGGCAGATGATAAGCGCGGCAAACCGCTCGATTCGAGTGGTGGTGGTGTTAAACCGAGAACCATTTGATTGGTTGCAGTACCGCGCATACTGACGCTCGACAACTTATAAAGGTCTTGTAAATGCAGCAGCAGGTCGCGGCGATTGAGATCGCCTTGATCTAGCTGATGCAATTCATCAAATGCGCCCACCATGATCAGCGCTTCGCAGATTGGTCTGCTGACCCCCGCACGCGCGACGAAATCAGCGAGATCAAGATAAGGGCGCGAGAGAATAATTCCGGCGAGCTCACCATCGTTGATTCCCGCGATATCGCGCAGCGCCATGCGAATCGCATATCCCCGCGCATCGGGCAGTACCAAACTCTTGCCGGTACTCAACAGATCGGGAGCAAGGTAAGGAGCGCGCGCTGAACCATCAAGATCCACTCGTTCCACCCTGTAATCGCGATCAGATTTATTGACATCGATCGGCAAGATAGCGATTCCCCACTGCCGCGCTTCATCCAAGATCAAACGCTTGGGATACATGCCGGGATCATGGGTGAGCAACCCTGCAATAAAAGGGGCCATGTAATGCGTCTTGAGCCATGCCGATTGATAAGTCGGTAGCGCAAAAGCAGCAGCATGCGCTTTACAGAAACCAAAAGATGCAAAAGATCGCAATATCTCCCAGACCTCATCGATGACAGCGTTGGTATATCCGCGTGCCAGCGCCGCGGGATAAAACCAATCGCGTACTTCTATCTGTCCTTCGGGGCTACCCATCAAGCGCCTGCGTTCATCGCCCGCCGCCAAGGTACAACCCGACATGATCGAGATAACTCGAATTACCTGTTCGTGAAAGACAACAACGCCTTCGGTCTCGTGCAGCACGTCATAGAGATCAGGATGAATCAGATCACGCGGCCTAAGCCCTTGCCTGCCATTTAAGAAGGGCACGATCATGTCGCTCTTAACCGGTCCGGGCCGGAAGAGTGAAATATCAATGATCAGATCGGTAAAGGTATCGGGTGCAAATTTTCCGACGAGTTCACGCTGCCCTGGACTTTCGATTTGAAAGATACCCAGGGTGCGCGCAGATTTAATTAAATCGAATGTAGGTACATCGTCGAGCGCGATCTCATCGATATCAAGATCAACGCCATCAACACGTTTGATCTCACCCAGCGCATAAGAAATCGCCGATTGCATCCGCACTCCGAGAATATCGAGCTTGAGCAGGCCGATCGCTTCGACATCATCCTTATCAAATTGCAACATCGGATACCCACTGGCATTGATCTCGATCGGCGCATAATCGAGCAGACCTGGATCGGATAAGACAACAGCACAGGGATGCATCGCCAGATGGCGTGGCAGGCCATCGAGTCTGGCGGCCAGGTTGATCGCCGTCTTAAGGATCGGGCTATTGAGATTAAGGCTTTTAAGCTCCGGCAGATTCTCCAAAGCCTTTTGAATATTGCGCGATCTAATATGCGGCATCGACTTGGCGATCAGATCGATCTCCATCGGCGCAATCCCCAGCGCTGCACCCACATCGCGGATCGCATGACGGGCCTTATATGTTTCGACCATTGCAACGGTTGCTGTCGAACTATTGTCGCCTGGCGCATACTTTGTACTCTTAAAGCCATAGCGATCAAAGACCGCGCTATATATTTCTAGCCTGCGATCTGATTCAACATCGATATCGATATCGGGCAGCTCTGCCCGCAAGACAGAACAGAAGCGTTCCATCAAGAGCCCTTGGCTAATCGGTTCTACCCCAGATATCCCCAGCAGATAACAGATCAAAGAGCCCGCACCAGACCCACGCGCCGCCACCCGAATCCCGCGCGCCCGCGCCATATCGGCAACAGCAGCAACGCTTAAGAAATAGGGCTCAAAGCCCAGTGTTGTAACGGTTTCTAGCTCTTCTTCTAACCGCACCGCCGCCTTAACAGAGAGCTCGCCCGTATAACGTGAGAGCGCGGCCCGCGTGCGTTGTCGCAACTCGGAAGGATCAACAATATGCGGCAGATGAATTGCACCCAGGCCAATATCTCGCCGCGGTGACAAGCGCAGCCGTTGTGCCAAATCTTCGGTATCTGCCAGCAAGCGGTTGCCGTTGCGCTCTCCGGCAGCCCGCGCGATCTCATCGCCCACCCAGGCCATCTCGGCGGGGTTCTTTAAATATGCTTCGCTATTGCTGCGCTCTACATGTTTGTAATGCAGCGGCACCAACTTGCGCGCCGAATCCAATACATCTGCCACCGGCCCATCTTTGCGATCGAGCATCCGTACCGCATTGCTTAAAATCGCGGGAAGATTGTTATCGCGCGCAAAGCCCAACATCCGTGCCGCATGCGTTGTCGACAACGGCCCCGTCCCCGCCCGCAGGTGCGAGGTGCATTCGATTACCTGTCCTGCAAATAGATCAGCTACAGAACCATAGATAGAGATCGCCTCTTCACCACGCCGCGCGTTGATCGCCGCCGCCAATTGTGAATCAACGCCATGCGCCAGAATTAATTGCGATGAATATTGCGCCGCCGAACTCAACACTTTATACGTTAACAATTTATCTTCACTCAAATTAATACTGGTGATCAAACGATAGAGCGCACCCAACCCATCGCCCTGCGCAAAGATGGTGACGCGATACTTCTTCTGCAGAAAACTTAGATTGACACCCAAGATCGGTGCCACACCCATCTCTTCACAACTCTTCGCAAACCTGATCGCGCCAGCAGCGCCGTCGCGATCAGTCAAGGCAATCGCACCAGCACCTTGCTCCGCAGCTCGTTCGACCAAGCGGGCCGGCAAGGCAGTGCCATATTTAAAGGAGTAACCACTCGCCACCGAGAGGTGTGTAAATGGAATCTTCATGAGGGTCTGGATGTGGGGCGTATCTGCCACTTGCCAGTGATCTCATCCAACTCAATCTCAAAGGTCGCCAGCGCCCCCTCAGGAGCGGCTTCCACCCGCCAGATCGCCTTGCCCCCATCATCAAAGATCACATCTTCGAGTGGAGCCTTCTGTAGCCGACCATCATCGATCCGGTTCCACCAGCCCCCAGATTCGCGCCACCGCGACACAATCGCGTGCACATGGAAGCGCCGCCCCTTATAAATGAACTCCATGGGCTCGCCCTGAGGCGCAATTACCCGCGCCCCAGGCGTCTGGGCAGCCCCAGCTACCCCAGGGACGGATCCTGGAGTGGCTGGGTTTGAGGCTGATTCGAACATATGTTCGAAAGATAGTACCCCGAGGTGACAGGGGCAAGTGGCTGGGTTTTCAGCGTGATTAGACTCACGGAAAATTAAAAAGTGGGTTGGACTGAACCTAAAGTTCTAATCCCTTCAAGCGCACAATCTCGTTATTTGAGAGAATTCCTAGTGAAATAGTCTTTGAGTTGAAGCTGCTGGAATGATCACGAATATGTTTCTGCATGGTCTATTTCTTCTCATTGCAGGCATCAGTGCTGGACTAGGCGGCTCAATAGCCGGCATTGGTTCTATTTATAGCTATCCAGCGCTCCTCATTATTGGGCTAAATCCCTTGGATGCGAATGTAACAAATTCAGTAAGCCTGACATTCGTGAGTATCGGAGCTGTTATCGGCTCTAAGCCCGAATGGCTCCCTAAGAAGAAGCTTTTGATGAAGATGGCTCCCGCTACGTTTATAGGCGGAATATGCGGTGCGCTTCTCTTGCTCAACACTCCTGTCACGAGTCTAAGAATCATCATCCCTTATCTGCTTATCTTTTCTTCTCTTGCAGTTCTATATCCTCGCAAATCATCCTCAAGTGAAGTAACGAGAAGCAAGTTCGTCATTGTCACCATTATTGCCGGCGTGATCGGAATTTATAGCGGATATTTCGGTGCTGGCTCTGGGAGCATGACAATCGTCATATTGATGCAGCTTTTAAGTCTTGAAATCAAAGTCGCCCAGGCGATGAAAAATTTGCTCATCGGAGTAGCAAACGGAGTTGCGGCCTTCGCTTTCATTTTCTCAGGTCACGTGCATTGGCTCGTAGCGATACCCCTAGCCATTGGATGCTACATAGGCGGAAGAACTGGACCTTTCATCGTACGGAGAATGAACCAGAAGCACCTGAAGATCATTACCTCTATTTCCGGGTTGGTGTTAGCTACCTGGCTTCTTATTCGTCAGTAGTAGAAAAACAGGGGCCAACTATTTCTAAGATAGAAAAAGGCTCCCAGTTGTTCACCGAGAGCCTTTTTACATCCGCCTGACTGCAAGTAATCCTAATAGATTTCCACAGCTCGCGTCTATCAAGACTTGCTTGCATGCAGGGGATGAAATCATCCGAAAATTCTTACGCTTCTCGAATGCGGCTGTAGCTCAGTGGATAGAGCATCCGCCTGACTAACGGAAGGTCCGTGAGTTCGATTCTCACCAGTCGCATATATACAGGGTGACCTCCGCCTAGTCAGCGGGGTCACTTCTCTTTTTCCCAAACCACGAAATTCTGAAAGATCAAAAGATAGCTCCCAGTGCCCAGTTCCATCGCACAAGGCGCACTAAAGAAATTTGATTTATTAGATTTGTGGACCAATACTCCCTGTTGGTTCTGAATCGTCCTTTAACTCTACAAAAATAACGTGGGTATCTGTTTGCCCGATGTTCTCACCTGCATGCATTTGAGCCGGAAGCCAACTGGTGGTTCCCGCGACAATTTCGACATCGCGGGTGGTTCCGTTTGCGTGCAGCCGCCTTGAAAAAGTGGTGAGGGTATACATAACGCTATTTGGATGCTCGTGTGGAGTGGTCAAATGTCCCGGTTTATCTTTGTATTCCAAAACGCGAACCCGATCATTTTCAAAGACCACTGTATAGCTCTCTGGGTTGGTAGTTACGGGATCCAATTTCATCGCAACTACTCCGCTACTAACACAACTCTAGTCACATCAGTCGCACGAACGCGCAGAACCTGCTCCGCTTGTGATTTTGCACCATAGAAGACAAACCAACCATCTTTTAATTCGTATGCGACGGCCTTGACGGTCTCATTTGGCTTATCGATGTAGTACTCGATTTGATAGGTAACTACTTCCATGACAGCTCGATTCTCTCTAGAGGTTAATGGTATCTAGAATCAAATTAACGGGAATAGGTGCGAAAATGTGAGGATAGAAATCTCCCTCTCCCCCATCTTCCAAACGGACTTCGATTCCGGCGTTTGTGAGTGTTTTTTGGCTCATGACCAGAACCACTAAGTCTTGGGCGGTTGCTCCATATACATAATCCTTGGTGCCCTCTAATTGAATAGCTGTTGAAGCATGAATGAATCCGACTTGTTCGAAGGATTTGCCTTTTGTGGATCGATCGTAGATTCCAGTTCTTTGGGCTTGCTGCCATTCGGCGAGTGTGGTGACATGGTAGATCAGGTCGTCATGAGAATTTTCGGAGGCGGCCATGTCCATGCCCCAGTTTAACGAAGATGAATTTTGGCGAAAGGTACTTTTCTGGACTCTTTGTCGCCTTGATAGGGCAAGATGCAGCCATGGACGCGGTGCTAGCGATATTTAGCGGAGCCTTTATCGGCTCAGTACTCGGGTTTGTCGGAGCTGGCGGGGCCATGACTTCAGTCCCGATCTTGCTTTACATATTCCATTTCACTCCGACACAGGCGACCACTGCGGCACTTGCAATAGTTTTGCTGGCGGCTCTCTCAGGAGCAATTCCAAAGATGCGTACGCACGAAGTTCTTTATCGCGAGGCCTTCTCCATCTGGGGCATTGGGCTAGTAACCAATATTGGCGGGGCCGCACTTTCAAAACACCTACCCAACTCGGCCATTACGACAGGCTTTGCCTGCATTCTCGTCTTTGCTGGATTCGCGACTGCTCGCGGCCCTGTCAAAGTTGATGCCGAAACCCGGATGACAGTTGGAGTTCTAATAATTACCGCGCTCGGAATCGGAGCCATGACAGGCGTATTCGGCGTAGGCGGTGGCTTCCTCGCCATTCCTATCTTGGTTCTCTTTTATAACACCCCGCAGAACAAAGCGGCCGGTACATCACTATTAATTATCTCGATCAACTCCGCGACCTCTTTCTTGGGCCATCACGCGGTCTGGCATGAGGTGAAATGGGGAATCCCGGTTGGCATAGGTGCGGTCGCGATTGTCGTATCAATGGTGGCATCTCACAACACCAAACGTGTACCTGTGGCCTTGCTCCGTCGCTCATTCACTTATCTGTTGTTCGCTCTCGCTATCTTCACTTTGGCGAAGACATGGGTCTTCCACTCATAGGGTGACCTTGGAAGTTTTTGGGTAAAGTTCGGCGCGTGAAACTCTCCTACGAAAGATCAGGCAGCGGGGCACCGCTCATCCTGGTGCATGGAATGGGTTCTGCTTCAACCGCATGGAAAGTCATTAGACCCGCGTTGGAAGAGAAGTTTCAGGTCACGGCGATCGATCTTCCGGGGCATGGCAAATCAGATTTTGATCCAAATCAAGCGATGGATCCCTATTCGCTCGCCTTGCTTATAACGAAGCAGATGGATGAATTGGGAATTGAGAAAGCTCACATTGCGGGGAACTCGCTGGGCGGATGGATTGCATTGGAACTCGGAGCTGCATTTCCAGATCGCGTTTTAAGTATTACTGGTTTGGCACCTGCTGGTTTGTGGTTGGTGCCAACAACTCATCGCACGCTGCTCGGCGCAACTTCGAGAATTATGGCGCAATACACCTATCAATTTGCAGATCAAATAGTGAAGCAAGAATGGGCGCGTAAATTCGGATTTGCCGAGGTCAGCCCAAAATGGCGCGAACTTCCACGCGATGTCATGGTCGACGCGGTTGTTGCCTATGGTGGTTCGGAAGGTTATTTTCCAGCTTGGGATGGCATGCTCACACGTCGCTTCGATAAAACAATAAGCGATTCGATTCCGGTGACAATTCTCTTTGGCGATAGCGATAACACCTTGCCAGCTCAAACTTCGCAAGAGCGAACACTGGCGCCGGCACATGCCCGTTGGATCACCTTGTCACAATCGGGCCATGCCCCAATGTGGGATAGCCCCCAAGATTGTGTCGCAGAGATAATCCGTACCGCCTCGCTCGTCCAATGATTACCGTTGTTTATTTGTGGCGTATTCCCCGCACGCGCGCTCCGCAGGCTATTTGGCATATGGCGGTAGATCGATTTTCACTCAAGAGGGATAAATCGGTTGGATTTTTCAAATTAATCGGGACTGGAACCGGTGAAACTTTTACACCTCGCGATGCCGATCCAACCCTCTGGGGATTGATCGCCACAATGGGTGAAGAGAACGTCGCTGCCTTTGATGCCGGAACTGTCGTAACTGCTTGGAGAAAGTTCGCGCTTTCAGAGAGCCGGTATCTCGCCTCCCCCATCTCCTCCCACGGTAAGTGGTCTGGCGCGGAACCTTTCGCAGCAGATTTAGATTTAGCGAAGTCATGGAGCGGTCAGGTCTTGGCGATCACGCGGGCAAAAATCCGCTGGAGTAAGAATCTGCGTTTTTGGCGCGCGGTGCCTCCGGTGATTGTAAGTTTGCGTGGTGGTGTTGGGGTTCAAGTTGCAATCGGTATTGGCGAAGCCCCGCTTGGACTACAGGGGACTCTCTCAATCTGGAGTGATTCCGCGGCCCTCAAAGCCTTTGCTTACAAGGGGGCAGCACACTCTGCAGTGATCCGCGAGACCCTCTCGCAGGGTTGGTACTCAGAAGAGCTCTTCGCTCGCCTTGCGCTTCTAGAGGTTCGTGGCTCTGTTACTAGCAACAAGTAGGGCAGAATAAAGGCGTGACCATCCGCAATTACCGCCCACGCCAACAAGCGCGTAGAGCGACGTCGCGGACACAGCTCGTGGGACTTTATATGGGAGTTCTAGCGGTTATTGGATTGCAAATTGCTTATCCGCTGGTCCACGGCAATGCCTTGCGCGATATCACCTTGGCGACAGTATTCGTAGGCGCTGCAACGATGGTCTTTCACTCATATCTTGCCTATGGTCCGCTCTTCGCTACGACATTTACCGTCGTTACCTTTGCTTACTCTTTGGGCATCG
>CAIKID010000079.1 GCA_903827345.1 uncultured Actinomycetes bacterium
CAGCGGATTGGCTGCTGCATGATCTACTAGATCTGCATGCGCAGGATGACGAAAATCTGCATTGTCATCGAGAGTAACTTTTCCATCAAGTGCAATGATGCGGCCATCTTCTGTCTTCACCAGCGGATTGATCTCCATCAGAGTGGCATCTTCGGCTACAAATGCTGCCCACAACTTAAGGAGGACATCTGCAACATCATTAACGACGCCTTCTGGGAATTGCCCGGCTTTAACAATTTCAAGGGCCTTCTCGCGCGAAATTCCATTGTTTGGATCGATTCCCACGCGCGCCAACTTTTCAGGTTGTGTATGTGCGACCTCTTCAATCTCCATGCCGCCGGCAACCGATGCCATCACCAAGAAATTACGGTTGGCGCGGTCGAGCAGAATTGCCATGTAATACTCTTCAGCAATCGGCGCTGCTTGCGCGATCATCACTTTATGAACCGTGTGACCTTTAATATCCATACCGAGAATAGCTTCTGCTTTGCTGCGCGCATCTGCGGCATCGAGCGCTAATTTCACTCCGCCCGCTTTGCCGCGGCCGCCCACTTTTACCTGTGCCTTGACGACTACTTTTCCGCCCATGGTCGCAGCTGCACGTTCGGCTTCATCTGCAGTTGTTGCAACCGCGCCTGCGAGTACTGGAATGTTATGTGCTTCAAAGAGATCTCGAGCTTGATACTCAAAGAGATCCACGTGTTACCCCGATCTTTAGAATGTTTCGATTAAAGAGAGTGACTACAGGCGCAAATCCTACTTGCCCCTGGTGCCTCCTTTTATAGGCGCTCGACCGGGGCGTAGCGCAGCAGGAGACGCTTCTCACCCGAACTGCCAAAATCAATCGTGGCCTCAGCGCGATCTCCTGATCCAGAGACGGCGGTGACTTTGCCCAGTCCAAATGTGTCGTGCGACACTCGATCGCCCACTTCAAGAACGACCGTTGATTCCACTTTCTTTCCGGTCGCGCGTGGAGGTGGCCCAAAGGTGCGGTTGGCGCCAGCGCGGGGCTTCAGCGATGAGTTTCCTTCATTCCAGGTAATAACACCCTCGGGGATCTCCGCCAAGAATCGTGATGGTGGGTTGTAGGTAGGGGCACCCCATGATGAGCGGTATTCCGAACGTGAAAGGTAAAGGCGCTTTCTCGCTCGCGTCAGCCCCACATACGCCAGGCGACGTTCCTCTTCAATCTCAGAGCGCTCACCCAAGGTGCGAGAGTGCGGAAATATTCCCTCTTCCATACCCGTCAAGAAGACCGTAGGGAATTCCAAACCTTTGGCGGTGTGCAAGGTCATCATGGTTACGACTCCCCCGTGATCTTCGCCATCGGGAATCTGATCGGAATCGGCAACTAACGAGACATCTTCGAGAAAACCAGAAAGAGATATCTCTTCACCGTCATCTAATTCGGACTCTTCATATTCGGTGGCGACCGAAACAAGTTCCTGCAAATTCTCAACTCGACCCTCATCTTGCGGATCGTTGCTGTTAACAAGCTCTGCGAGTAATCCGCTTTGTTCTAGAACTGCCTGGGCAATAACCGAAGGCTTCGTCTGCGCTTCTACTAAAGTTCGAAGCGTATCGAGCAGATGAATGAACTCGTTGATGGCAACAAGTGAGCGGCTGGGAATTCCAGCCGCGTTTTTCGCGTCACAGAGCGAACGCCAGAAGGAGATTCCAGCTGCAGCGGCATGCAGTTCAATGACATCTAGGGCGCGATCGCCAATTCCGCGCTTGGGTGTGTTGATAATGCGGCGCAGAGATATCTCGTCTTCGGGATTTACTAAGACGCGCAAATAACCCAGGAAATCTTTTACCTCTTTGCGTTCATAAAATCGCACTCCACCGACAACTTTGTAGGGAAGAGCAGAACGGAGAAAAATTTCTTCAATAACCCGAGATTGCGCATTTGTTCGATAGAAGATCGCGGTATCACCAGGGTTGGATTCGGCAACATCTCTTAACCTGCGAATCTCGCCGACCACGAATTGTGCTTCATCGTGCTCACTCTCGGCGACATATCCCGTAATGGCCGCGCCAGCGCCCTCCTCTGACCAAAGATTCTTATCTTTGCGACCCTCATTGTTAGCGATAACAGCGTTAGCGGCGGTGAGGATATTTTGGGTCGAGCGATAATTCTGTTCTAGCAAAACGGTACGCGCGTTGGGGTAATCCTCTTCAAATTGCAAAATATTGCGAATATTTGCGCCACGAAATGCGTAAATTGATTGGTCAGCATCACCAACGACGCAGAGCTCGGCAAGCGGAAATCCCTCTTCAGGTACTCCGACCAGTTCGCGAATCAATATGTATTGCGCATGATTTGTGTCTTGATATTCATCCACCAAGATATGGCGGAACCGGGAGCGATAGCGAGCTCGCGCCTCTGGGAATCTCTGCAACACATCCACGGTCTTGCCGATGAGATCATCAAAGTCCATCGCATTGGCCGCAGCTAAACGCTTTTGATAGATGGTAAATATTTCGGCAACGATCTCTTCGAAGTGATTTGTGGTCGCGTTGGTGTAGTC
>CAIKID010000080.1 GCA_903827345.1 uncultured Actinomycetes bacterium
GGGATATGTATTTCTCTCCAGAGCAGGCGCTCTGGTCAGCTACCAAAGGTGGTGCGCAAGCGCTGCGCCGCACCGATGTTGGCCACTTGGGTGTGGGTGCTAAAGCTGACTTTTCAATACTCAAAACAGATTCCTATATTCTCCTGACCTATCGGCCGGGTGTCCAATTAATAGACGAGGTATGGCGCCATGGTTCACGCATCCACTAAGACAGTTTCTCTGGGAGTAAGTGGTGTCACCTTCGCCGATGTCATCGATGTTGCCCGCCACCATGCCAAAGTTGTTATTACACCCGAAGCGCTAGCCGCGATCGCAAAGACTCGTAAGTACATCGAAGAGTATGCGGCCGGGGGAGTTCCGGTTTATGGAGTCTCAACAGGATTCGGTGCCCTCGCTAATCGCCACATCGATGTAAAAGATCGCACGCAATTACAAAAATCTTTGATCCGATCACATGCTGCAGGTGTTGGCCCAGCGGTCGAGGACGAAGTTGTAAGAGCTTTGATGTTCTTACGTTTGCGCACGATGACATCCGGACGCACTGGAGTTCGCATTGAACTCGCACAGATTTATGCTGATTTCCTTAATGCAGGAATCACGCCTGTTGTTCCCGAATTTGGGTCGCTTGGATGTAGCGGCGACCTTGCTCCACTTTCACATTGTGCGCTAGCGATGATGGGGGAGGGTCGCGTTCGAGATGCATCCGGCACAGAGATGGATTCGCTCGAGGCGATGAAGCCAGCCGGGATTACTCCCATCGAATTAGAAGCCAAAGAGGGTTTAGCTCTTATCAATGGCACCGATGGAATGCTGGGCATGCTGATCATGGCCTGCGCCGATCTTTATCAACTCTGCACCGTTGCAGATATCACCGCCGCAATGAGCATTGAAGGTCTGCTCGGTACCGACCGCGTCTTCGCTCCTGATCTTCACCTGCCATTGCGCCCGCAGTTAGGACAAGCGGTCAGCGCCGCAAATATCTTTGGAATGCTTCGCAATTCAGGAATCGTTGCTTCTCACCTAGAGAATGACTCCCGCGTTCAAGATGCCTATTCATTGCGTTGTGCCCCTCAAGTTGCTGGCGCAGTTCGCGACACCGTTGATTACGCTTCCACTATCGCAGCCCTCGAATTGCAGAGTTCAATCGATAATCCAGTCGTGCTTCCCGATGGTCGCGTGGAATCTAATGGTAATTTTCACGGTGCACCCGTCGCCTATGTCTTAGATTTCCTCGCCATCGCTGCAACCGACCTGGGCTCAATCTCTGAACGTCGTACAGACCGTATGCTCGACCAGCATCGCTCTGCTGGATTGCCTCCCTTTCTCGCAAGTGACCCAGGCGTCGATTCTGGTTTGATGATCGCTCAATACACGCAGGCCGCTCTGGTAAGTGAGAACAAGCGCCTAGCAACGCCAGCCAGCGTGGATTCGATTCCAAGCTCTGGAATGCAAGAAGATCACGTTTCGATGGGTTGGAGCGCCGCTCGCAAGTTACGCAAAGTTGTCGAGAATCTCTCCCGCATCTTGGCGATCGAACTTGTTACCGCTGCACGCGCTATTGAGTTCCGCAAAGAATTTGCTCCCGCACCTGCCACCGCAAACGTCATTAAGGAATTACGTACGGTAGTCGGGGGAATAGGTCCAGATCGTTTCTTATCGCCAGAACTTGAGGCTGCAGTTACCTTGGTTCAATCCGGAAAAGTAGTAGCGGCAGCTAAAGAAGTTGTAAGCGCGCTTCAGTAATTCTTTCGCGAAGCAACTCCGCATGCAGCTTCTAGTACAAGCAGCGCTGCAAGTCGGATCGTTCTTTGATCGGGTGCATCGAGCGTTGCATCAATTTCAGTAATGTCTATCGCCCTAACGCGAGCATCAGCTCCCGCTAAGAATGCCGCTTCACGCAATTCATCGGCGCTAATTCCCCCTGGAACAGATGCTGGACATGCTGGTGCAACTGAACGATCGCAGACATCCACATCGAGATCGACATAAATTTCATGATCACCTCTTCCAGCAACTTCAAATGCTTCTGCCATGACGTCATCCATTGGACGATCGCGCAGGGCATCACGTGCAATTACGTGAATTCCATTATCCATGGCACGCATTGCGTACTCTCGACTATTAGCAAAATCTGAGATACCAATTTGCACGATGTTTTTTCCGAAGAGTCCTGATTGAATCAAGCGCCAGACCGGCGAACCATTGGAAGCGCCATCCCGTAGATCATGATGCGCATCTAGGGTAATTAATCCAACCTTCGATAGATCGGGCCACATGCCTGCAGCAACAGAGTAGGTAATTGAATTATCGCCACCCATTGCAATCAGAAGGCCGTGGTTCTCGCGAACATTGGCTACGGCTAAAGCCACTCTTTGCTCACCTTCAGAGTGATCTGGTGCAGATACATCTCCAAGATCCGTGAGCGATATATCGCGCAGGTCTATGCCACGAGATGCTGAATACGTTGAATAGCGCGCCAGCGCTGCGCGAATGGCTGCGGGAGTCTTATCCGCGCGAGTAGGGGACAAGGAAGTTTCGTGCGCTAGTACGCCCAACAATGCGACATCGGAGCTGGCTTTTGCTTCAGAAAAGAGCGTATTAGCCCGCGTCCACTTGTCATCGTGTGACAATCCGTAACTTTCCATGCTGACCATCGTATCTGTATCCTTTGCCCACGAAGAGTCGTCTGGGTCACCGCGTTGCGCAAGCACCGAGGAAAGTCCGGACTCCACAGAGCAAAGTGGTGGGTAACGCCCACCCGGGGTAACCCGCGGGACAGTGCCACAGAAAATAACCGCCACTCGCAAGAGCGGTAAGGGTGAAAAGGCGGTGTAAGAGACCACCGCATTGATGGTGACATCAATGGCAAGGCAAACCCCACTTGGAGCAAGACCAAAACGATGGCGCTTAAGAGCTGCTCGCTCAAGTCATCAGGTAGGTCGCTTGATCGCGTGAGCAATTGCGCGGCTAGATGGATGGTGATCCACTCGCGAAAGCGATGGACAGGATCCGGCTTATAGGGCGACTCTTCTTTATTTTTATAGTTCGTGAAGTCAATTCGCGCTTACTTTGCCTAAAAATGTTTGTACAAGTTGTTACATAACCTGTCGCAGATTTAGATGTTTTTATGGGGAA
>CAIKID010000081.1 GCA_903827345.1 uncultured Actinomycetes bacterium
AGAGAAGGAGAGGGCGCGGAAGGGACCATAAATAGCCGTCATCCGCTTGCGCAGCTCATAGCCGTGGAGTGGTCCTTGACTGAGGACGCCAAGTAAGGCGAACTCAAGGGATTCACTACGCGAGCGCATCTAGGTACTCCAATTAGTATTTCGAATAGGTACTATCGAATCGATATAACGAGAGGTAACCTATCGATTCGATACAAAACTGTCCACTCCAAACCGCCCTAGCCCACTACCCTGAGCGAGTGACTTTGATCATCCCCTCCCGGCTCTGGGAATACCTCATAGCAGCCACGCTCATTATCTTGGCTCCTGGACCGAGCGTCCTATTCACCATTGCCAGAGCTATCTCCTGGGGCCGTGCAACGGCCGTAGCGACCGTCCTCGGCAACGCCTTGGGCATGTTTACGATCTCTGTCCTGGTGGCTGTGGGCCTCGGCCCTGTTCTCCAGCGCTACCACGCTGTCTATATCGGGGTGCAATGGGTCGGTGCTCTCTACCTTGTCTATTTGGGAATTGACGCCATCCGCCACAGCAAAGAGCATGCCGAGTCGATGACCGACCTGAGCGGCGGGAAGCCCTCTATGGCCAAGACCATTAGACAGGGCTACATAGTGGGGGTACTCAACCCCAAGAGCATGGTCTTCTTTGCAGCGATACTCCCTCAATTTACCGACCACGCAAAAGGCCATCTGACATCTCAACTCTTATTGCTTGGGGCCATCTTCTGCATTATCTGTTTCTTCTCTGACGGGACCTGGGGCATCGTGGCGGGAACCATCCGTAACTGGCTCTCCTCGGATGCGCGCCGTCTCGAACGTTTACGCGTTAGCGGCGGAGTTGTCATGGTGGGACTTGGGATTATCACCTTTGTAAACTCGCTCCTCAACTCCTAATCTGGCGATCGTGGCGATGGCGTCAGATGTCAGTTCATTGGTACAGACTTTGCCTACAAATAATTCGAAGGGTTCAACTCTTCGCTCCTAGAGAAGCAGGTCATCATGGGCGAACCACGCGCCGCAATTAGTCCGAGCCATTTAACCTACGCCTGGGGCGATTGTCATCGCTGCCTCTGGTTGCAGTACAACCACTCGGTCGCCGCTCCTATGACGATGCCATTAATCGGCGATCTCGCCGATATGCAGGAGCGCTACTTCATCGGCGCAAAGACATCCGACATGCATCCCGATCTCCCAGAGGGCAAGGTCCACTCCCACGGTGGGTGGGTCGTATCTAAGAACATTGTTGTAGATGGCGTCGACTCCGGACTCTTCATCCGGGGTAAATACGATCTACTTATTGAATTTGCCGACGGGACCTTTGGAATCATCGATTGCAAATTGCAGAAGAGCGATTACGACAAGAGCGTTTTCTATGCTCCGCAGTTAGAGGCATATGCATTTAGCCTTGAAAATCCACTCAAAGACGCTCCCAAGCAAATTTCACTTGTTGGTCTCTACACCTGGTCGCTCGACCGAGCATCGGGCAATTTGGGAGCTGGCTTTGGATATCGCGTTAATAGCTCTTGGTTCCCCGCTGAGCGCAATCCCATTGCACTGCAAGAACGGTTATCAGATCTGGTTCGCATGATTCGCGGAGACTGCCCACCAGCTAAAGATGGGTGCGGGATGTGTGGCTATGTTGTTGCGCGTCGCGAAGTCCTAGGAAACGGTTAGTCCTCTTCGTTCTTCTTTAACTCTTCTGCAATTGCGTTCTTGGCATCTGAAGCGTACATATCAACGTAGACCTGCCCCGATATCTTTTGAATGCCTTGCATGATCTCGTCGGTCGCTTGACGTAGTGTGGCAAGATCGCTGGAATCTCCAGTGAAATACATCGGCTCTCCAAAGACCATCTCGACGCGACGAACTTTGGGCACTACTTGACCGGTAGGTTGGATCTCGGCGGTATTGAACATGGCGACGGGAACTACCGGCGCACCCGAATCAATAGCCATTCGAGCTATGCCGATACGACCCTTGTAAAGCCGACCATCTGGCGAGCGCGTCCCCTCAGGATATATTCCGATGCATTGACCCTCTTCGAGCAATTTGAGTCCGGTGCGAATAGCTGCCTCGCTCCTGCGTCCACCTGCACGATCGACGGGAACTTGTCCAAGAGCTTGGAAGGTAATCTTCTTGATAAATCCTTTGATTCCAGGAGAGGTGAAGTACTCACTCTTCGCCATGAAGGTCACCTTGCGTGGAACGACTAAAGGCATAAATATGGAATCACTAAAAGAGAGGTGATTGGAGGCGACGATCACTGGGCCGAGATTAGGCACATGGCGCAACCCCGTGACCTTTGGACGGAAGAGCAACATCAAGATCGGGGTTAGAAAGGACTTCAAAAATGTATACGCCACTAGCTCACCCTCCTCTCTCGTGCCTCGCCTCGCCCATCTAAGGTTGAGGGGTCTAATTTAGGGGTTAAAGGCCACTCTGTGACACCATCTGAGCGTGGGCGATATAGCAAACTCAGAAAATTTCTACCTTTCGGGTGGGAAAACCGGGGTACTCCTACTCCACGGCTTCACAGGATCCCCCGCATCAGTCTTGCCGTGGGCGCGCGGAATTCACGAAGCAGGGTTTACCGTCTCTGTGCCGCGCCTCGCGGGACACGGAACGCAGTGGCAGGATCTCAACAAGTGCTCGTGGGAAGACTGGTACGACTCAGCTCTGTTAGCGCTGCAAACCCTTAAAGCGAGTTGCGATCGAGTATTCGTCGGTGGATTCTCTGTAGGCGGTGCATTAGCTCTTATGCTTGCTCAGCAACGCAGCAATGAGATCGAAGGTCTGCTCCTGCTTAATCCATCCATCTTCGATGAGCGAAAATTCTTCAAATATGTACCCGCGCTCAAATATCTACTGCCTTCAATTAGAGGTGGGGCAAGTGATGTAGCTCAGCCCGGTGCACCAAAACATGGATACGACCGGATTCCGCTCAAGGCTCTCGACTCTGTTCGTGACCTGTGGCTCCATGTCGAAAACGATCTCTACCTTATAGATCTGCCAATTCTTATTGGCTACTCGATAAATGACCATGTCGTAAATCCAAATTGCAGTCATACCATCATCGACAATGTCGCTTCACCAAGTATCCGCGAAATTATCTTCGAACAATCCTTTCACAACGTCTCTCTCGATTACGAACTAGAAGATTTAGTCTCCGAAAGCATCGAATATATCCAAGATGTGTTGACTGGCGAGTTTGAGCGAACCAATGAGAGTGATGAAAATGAACTCATAGATGCGGAGTTCGAATCGATCGTCTCGCAACTTTCGCTCGATGAATCTCACCCCACAACGTTTCTCGATGAACTCGATGCGCGCGGCGAAGAGCATTTCTTACCTCCAGATCCAGAATTACCCAATGTTGATCAATCGGCGCGTATAGCCCTCATTTGCCTGATCGGCGGACCCGCTTACTTGCTCTTGGAATACACAACGGGATTTACCTTCTTCGGTACCGGTCCATGGCCAGGAGTCCTGCTCTTTATAGGCGGAGTTGTAGCTTCGATGATTCGTTTAGCGCGAAATGATGAGGATTTCGATGATGGGGCAGAGGTTTAGCTACTAGCGACGGGCTAAATCGGCCACGCCTACTAGACCGGCATCATTTCCCAACTCAGCGACCAAAACTTTGGGCGCAGGGTGTTTGCCGTTAAAGGGCATGTATTTTTCGATTGCTGCACGCGTTGGTTTCATAAGAAGTTCGCCGGCATCTATAACTCCGCCACCAATGACAACACAAGCGGGATCCACGATCATACAAATGGAAGCTATCCCAGCTCCCAACCATTCACCAGTGGTATTAAAAGCATCAACGGCAATTGCATCCCCCGCGCGAGCGGCATCTGTGATGTGATTTCCCTTGATGCCATCTACGGTTCCATTGCCCCGAGCTAAGAGAGATTGCGCGCGCGATGGATCGAGTGCGATTGCTTCTAATAAATGTCGGTGCAACGCGGAGCCAGAGGCATATTGCTCGAAACAACCATAAGAGCCACAACCGCAGAGGTGTCCACCAGGTACTAAACGCATATGGCCAAATTCTGCAGCAACTCCAAAGGCACCACGATAGAGCGAGCCGTTATTGACGAGGCCACCGCCGATTCCAGTACCAACAGTCACCATCATCAGTTCGCTCTCGCCGCGACCGGCGCCATAAACAGCTTCACCCCATGCTGCGGCATTTGCATCGTTCTCAATGACAACAGGAAGATTAATTTCACGCGAGATTTCGGCTTTGAGGTTGATGCCGTTCCAGTCCGCAATGTTCGGTGTTGCGAGCATTGTTTGGCGATCAGAAGAAACAAAACCGGCGGCAGAGATACCAACACTTGTGGCCTCATGCTGCGCTAATAACTCTTGGATGACCCCGATGATCGTCTCGGTAAGGGCGCTTCCACCCACCTTAGGCGTATCTTCACGATGGGTTGTCAGGATATTTCCCGCTACATCCACGACGCCACCCAGGACTTTGGTCCCGCCGATATCGACACCGATGCTGAAATTTTCCACCAGCGAAGATTACCTTGCGTCAGCCCATGAAAGTTCGCGACTTTGCCACTAGCGTTCTCGCATGATCGAGACCTACCTGCCGGCGCTGGCGCCGCACCCAACAACGGGGAATATCACCAACATCATTACCGATCGTGTCGCCAAGGAGCCCGGTCGAGTCCTCCTCTCCCGCCCGCTTGGCAATGGTTGGCAGCCCGTCACAGCCGTTGAACTTGATCAAGAGATCCGCAGCGTGGCAAAGGGATTGATCTCTCATGGAGTGGCCCCAGGCGATCGAGTCGCCATAATGGCTAAGACGCGCTACGAGTGGACGATTTTAGATTTTGCCATCATCTACTGTGGTGGAATAACGGTTCCAATTTACGAGACCTCCAGCGCTGAACAAGTGAAATGGATTTTGAGCGATTCCGCCAGCGTTCTGCTCGTTGTGGAATCTCCCCACTTGGCAGAATTGGCGGAGCCGGTTCGTCCAAACACCTGCCGCGAAATTCTGATCATCACTGAAGATGCAATCCCGGCTCTCGTCCTCGCCGGGCGAGATGTACCCGACTCGGCCGTCGATGAGCGCATCAACTCCATTGGTCCTGAGGACTTGATGACCTTGATCTACACCTCTGGAACAACGGGCAACCCCAAGGGCGTCACATTCACACATGGCAATTTCATCTCTGAATGTTCCAATGTCGTTCTCTACGCCCGCGTAGAATTTCTCAAACCCGGTGGTTCCACCCTGCTCTTCTTGCCAATCGCGCACGTCTTCGGGCGCATGATTCAATTTGGTGCGATCCATGCTGGCCTCCATCTGGCGCATTGCGGAGACATAACTCGCTTGCCACAAGATCTTGCATCTTTTAGGCCAACTTTGGTTCTTGCTGTTCCCCGCATCTTCGAAAAGGTTTACAACAGCGCCGAGAACAAAGCGCACGAAGCAGGCAAGTCAAAGATCTTCAAGAAGGCGGTAGATATTGCCGTCGAATATTCCGAGGGCCTGGATTCTGGAACATTCTCTCTTAAGAGTCGTGCGTTGCATTTAGTCTTTGACCGTTTGGTCTACTCAAAAATCCGCGCTGGGTTAGGTGGCAAGGTTGAGGCAGCCATCTCCGGTGGTGCTCCGCTTAGCCCACGCCTAGGCCATTTCTTCAGAGGGGCCGGAATAAATATCTTGGAAGGTTATGGGCTGACCGAGACAACGGCAGCTTCATCTCTCAATGTGCGCTCAGCGCAGAAGATTGGAAGCGTCGGTCGCCCCATACCTGGAACTCGAATCAAGATTGCAGCTGATGGCGAAGTTCTCGTGAAAGGTCCTGTCGTGATGCAGGGCTATTGGCAGAACGAAGCAGCCACAAAGGAATGCATGACAGAAGATGGATACTTCAAGACCGGTGATCTGGGGACCATCGATGACGATGGATATCTCAGCATCGTAGGTCGCAAAAAAGAGATCATCGTGACATCGGGTGGGAAGAACGTAGCTCCCGAAGTTCTCGAGGATCGTCTCCGTGCTCATCCACTGATTAGCCAATGCATGGTTGTCGGTGACAACCAACCATTTATTGCGGCGCTGATCACTCTAGATCCAGATTCGATTAAATTGTGGGTCAAGAGCAACAAGAAGGCCGGTGCAACAATTGTTGATCTCACTAAGGATCCGACACTGATTGATGTTATTCAAACCGCGGTCGATGAGGCGAATAAGGCCGTCAGCCGAGCTGAATCAATTCGAAAGTTCACCATCTTGCCGCAAGACTTCACTATCGCTGATGGTCAATTAACGGCCAAGCTCTCAGTGAAGCGCCACGTGGTAAACCAACAGTTTGCGCAAGAGATTGCCGACTTATTTGGCTGATAGCGCCGAAGAGCGAGTACGAATAGCTCGCGAACTTCACGATGGTATCGCCCAGGAATTGGCGGCCATCGGCTATGCCCTCGATAATGAAATTGGCCGAACTGATACAACGATGGAGTCGCGCAGAGCGCTGCGAGCCATTCGCGAAGAGATTACTCATCTCAACGCCAAGGTGCGAGCAGAGATCTTCCAATTGCGCACCGCTCGTGAAGCGCAGCCACAAGAGAAGTTAGAAGTGGCCCTGGGAACTCTGAATCTAGATTTCACGATTCTCGGACGCTTACCTGAGGACCCAACCGGAGTGGAACTCTTCAAGATTCTTGTTGAACTCGCGAGAAATGCGAGTGATCACGGTGAGGCCACCACTCTTGAAATTGACATTACAGACAAGAGTATCTCCTTAGAGAATGATGGTCTCACCACACATCCCGTGCAGGATTATCGCTACGGTTTACTCGGCATCGCAGAGCGACTGCAATCCATTGGGTGGGAGATGACTTTGCAGAGCGGGTTCTCGCACATTGAAATTCGCAAGGTGAACTGATGTTAATTCTCATTATCGACGATCACGAATTGATCCGAAATGGATTGTCGCAAGCCCTGCGCAGCGCGGGCCACAACATCGTTGGAGAGGCGACTACCGTTGCCGAGGCGCGGGCGCAGTTACTCTTCACCAACCCCGAACTGGTAATCGTTGATGTTAACCTTCCCGATGGTTCAGGGCTAGATCTAATTACACCGCTGATTAAATTCATCGTCTTGACCTTGGGTGATGATCCAGGTTCACTTCTGCTCGCCCATCAGCGCGGTGCTGCCGCATATGTATTGAAGGGTGAGCCCGTAACTCACCTGCTATCGGTGATAGAACAACTCGAAAATTCTTCTTACCATTTTTCCGCTCCAGCTCTACCTGCAAATAGATTTGATCTCACGCAACGAGAACTGGATGTGTTACAGATATTGCAAACGGGGTGGAGCGCGAAGGAGATGGCGTCACACCTATTTCTCTCCGAGGCCACGATAAAAACGCATTTGTCGGCGATATACAGAAAGTTGGAGGTGAAGAATCGGACGCAGGCAGTGATGGTCGCCTTGGCCAATCATTTAATCGCTGAGTAAAACCTCTCTAAACCGCTCTCCCCAAATCTCCCAACTCCAGCGCTCTTGCGTCCACGCTCTTCCGGCTCTACCCATCTCAACCATTCGCGATGGATGATCGAGGAGTTCATTCACGACGCGTGCAATCTCCTTCACCTGATTTCCATCGACCACTACGCCCGTCTCGCCCTGAATAACCGCATCTGGGGCTCCCCCGGATGCACCGGCTATCACAGGGATTGCACAGGCGCTGGCTTCCAAATAGACGATACCTAAACCTTCGACTTCAAGGCCAGCGAGTCGTGATCGCGAAGGCATTACAAAGAGATCACCGAGTCGGAAGTAATCCGGCAATTTGTCATATGTCACGCGACCAACAAAGCGGACGTGATCTGATAAGCCATGGGTATGGACGAGTTGATCCAGTTTCTTCTGCCGCGGACCCACTCCAACGAAGAGCAGAACGATATCGGGGTGAGTCAAGAGAATCTCCGGGAGCGCCTCTAACAACTTATCTTGTCCCTTGCGATGTACGAGCCGACCTACCGAAATCAAAACTTGCTTACCTTCTAGTTTTAGCTCTTCAATCAATCTCTGAGATTTCGCCCCCGGTGAGAAATGGTCGATAGAAATTCCTGGGGCGATGCGAACCATCTGACATTGCGAACTCACCACTGGAGCCATTGCGCTACGAGTGAACTCACCGAGGTAGGTCAGAACATCGATCGACTTGGTGGATCGCGTAAAGATTTGGCGAAAAGGTGGCAACTTCGCCCACCAGACCTCGTGGCCATGGCTAATTGCAACTATGCGCTTTGCCCCCGCCCTTTTGAGAACTCCAGACATCCATGCCAATGGCATTGCTGCACCAAACCAGATCACTTCACTCTGGTGGTCAAGTGCGATCTTGCGCACCCGCCGATTCACCCACGGGGTGGGAAGAAGAATCGAACTCTTATCGCGAATGATGAGAACGCCGCTCTTATCGGCTAGGGCTTTATCAAACTCGACGCTCCCAGACTGGGCAGCGGTATAGATAACGATCTGCGCTCCATCGAGTTGATCAAGCAACCCCAGGATAAATGTTTCGATCCCGCCAGCGCGCGGCCCAAGATCGTTGGTGACTAAGAGAATCTTCCGAGACGACACCCCGCAAGGCTAGTGGAGGCTTGCGGAAACTAAGCGTGGTACCGCAGAGGTGGAACCAGACCCTTCTGCGACAGGGCAGAGATGGCGCTCACCTCGGCGCTAGAGATCTCATTGCTTGGGCGCTCGGAGATGGTGAGGAGGACAGAGACGACGCAATCCGAACAGGCAAGATCGCGCAAGGTACAGGTATCGCAGTCGATGATCATGTTCTAAAGAGTAAAACCGACCACTGACACTTAAGGTTGCTCTATGGCTCATCGTGTCGCGGTAAACCTCATCGTCGGAGCGAAGGGAGAGACCACCTGGGGTGGCACCTCTGCCGGACTCTCCTTCGCCGCTGACCGAGCCCGCTTCCACCAGTTACGCCGCGAATTCCAGGCCATTCTGATAGGCGGCAACACCGCCCAACACGAGCCTTACGCCAAGACGCCACTTCCTTTGATAGTCATGACGCATCGTCCTTTGCCAGAACAGATCGCTAAAAATCCGCACGCTGTGGCCTGGGAGCTGCCATTGCCCGCAGCGGTCTCGAAAGCGGTCGATACCTATGGTGATCTCTTGATTGAAGCGGGCCCGGCGCTGATCGTAGAAGCACTCTCTCTGGGACTTATATCCGAAATCTTTCTCAGCATCTCGGAGTTACCTGGTGGCGAAAACCCTATTGATATCTCACAATTAACCAAGGATGGGGTTGAACTCTCGCGCCAGGAAGTTGATGGGGGCCTTTTCCTGCACTACCGGCTCGCGCCTTCCCACCTTTAATTGCCCCGCTAATTACCCTTATCCCATGGCCGGCGCGAGGAATTTTGAAGAAATCGTGGCGGATATTCGTGCCATCACCGCTCGCAGCGAGTTAATTCTTGAGGAGATTCCTGCTCCGCAGAAACTCGCACCTTTCGCCTTTGCGATGACTGCTGATACCGATGACGATGTCGCAACCGCTCGCTTTGTTCTACTGCACGACCCTGCAGGGCAAGAAGGCTGGGGCGGAAATTTTCGCTGCGTCACATTCGTCCGTGCCGCCGTGGACCACGAAATGGCTTCAGATCCGCTGGTCGCGAATGTGGGCTGGAGCTGGCTCATCGAATCGCTCGAAAAATTTCACTGCGCCTATGTACAACCCAGCGGCACCGTCACTCGCGTAGCAAGCGCCTCATTTGGAACGCTGGACGAGCGAGAAGATGATTCAGAGTTAGAGGTCCGAGCTTCCTGGACACCGACAGATGCCGAAGCGATCGCCGATCATGTCCGCGCCTGGTTGGATCTCCTAGAACATAGTGCAGGTTTGGCACCGATTCCCGAAGGCGTGACCCCCATAACTCGTAGCAACCTCACGCAGTAATAGATTCTCCTCATGCCTGAACCATTACTTGCTCCCCGATCGGGCTTGCCCGAACTCATTGTCGATCGCGATGGTTTTTTATCTGCACTGGCAGATCTCAAAGGCGGATCAGGTCCCATCGCAGTTGACGCCGAGCGCGCATCGGGTTATCGCTACAGCCAACGGGCATATCTGATTCAGATATTTCGACGCGGGGGTGGATTGCATTTAATTGATCCCATCAGTGTTGGAGATCCAGATCTTTGGCGAGAGATGGACCTCGCATTTAAAGAGTGCGAGTGGATCATTCACGCCAGCACCCAAGATTTACCCTGCCTGCGCGAATTGGGCATCTATCCAAAATTTCTCTTCGACACCGAACTCGGTGGTCGGATAGCAGGGTGCGAAAGAGTGGGGCTTGGACCGCTCTGCGAGTCGCTCTTAGAGTTGCAGCTAGCTAAAGAACATAGCGCCGTTGATTGGTCTATCAGGCCACTGCGACCCGATTGGTTGGTTTATGCCGCACTCGATGTCGATGTCTTGATTGATTTGCGCGATGCCGTCGAAGCGTTATTAAAAGAGCGCGGTAAATTGGAGTGGGCGCTGGAAGACTTCGCGCAGATTCTAAAGAACCCGCCTCCAACTCCACGCGTAGACCCTTGGCGACGCACCTCTGGAATGCATAAGGTACGCGATCGCCTGACGCTCGCAATCATCAGAGCGCTCTGGTATGCCCGTGATCAATTTGCACGCGAAATTGATATCGCCCCAGGACGAATTTTCAATGATGAAGTTCTCGTTGAAATTGCTACCAAACGCCCCGCAAAAGTTGATGAATTCACCAAGATCACCAAGCGTCGTAGCCGAGTAACAAATTCACCTACGACGGAATGGTTTGCGCTGCTTCAAGAAACTTTGCAACTTCCGGAGAGCGAGTTGCCAGTTGTGCGCACTCCTAGCATTGGTCTTCCACCGATTAAATTGTGGAAAGATCGAAATCCATTGGGCCATGCCCGGCTCTCTCACGCCCGTGCCGCAGTTATCAAACGCGCCGCTGAACTTGACCTTCCTGTTGAGAATTTGGTCTCACCGGAAGTCATTCGCCAACTCGTCTGGAAGAACCCACCGCTATCTGATCTCGAGCTTTACATCGAGCAGTTGCTAGCGAGCAATGGCGCACGATCATGGCAGATTCGAGAGATAACCCCTGTCCTCACTGAACCTATGCTCGCCACGGAACCTCTCGTCGTTGAAACGCCTCCCGAGGAGGAGAGCAGTGATCTATCCACTGCAGAGGCTTAATTACGCAACATTAAAGTTGCGTAATTCCATGCCACCCGAATAGGCTGACTCCATGCTCAGCACCCTGCTCATTGCCCTGCGCGAAGGCCTAGAAGCCTCCCTTATCGTGGGTATTTTGATCGCATATCTCGTGAGAGCCGGCCGTAGAGAGGCGCTACCCGCTATTTGGGGCGGCGTTGCGGTGGCTGCGATCCTTGCTCTTGCTTTGGGTGCACTGCTCTCATTCACCTCGGCCCAACTCTCCCTGCGTGGTGAAGAGCTCTTTGCAGGAGTCACTTCAATCTTGGCGGTAGCCCTGGTTACCTGGATGGTCTTTTGGATGAAGCGCACTGCGCGCGGAATTGCACACCAGTTACATGGAAAGGTTGATAACGCACTTGGCATGGGAAGTTTTGCCCTCGCCTTAGTGGCTTTTCTCTCGGTCGGTCGCGAAGGTTTAGAGACCTCACTCTTCCTCTACGCCAATTTCAAGACGGTTAGTTACAACACCGCGCCCCTACTCGGATTAATCCTTGGGCTTTGCAGCGCGATCGCCCTGGGCGTATTGATATACAAGAGAAGCGTTAAATTGAATATTGCTAAATTCTTTCGTGTTACTGGTGTGGCGTTGATCGTGGTCGCCGGAGGAGTTCTCATTCACGGAGTTGGCGAATTTCAAAGCCGTGGAGATATTGGGGGCGCAACCTCAACTATCTGGAAATTCGGCGGAGATCATTCCGTGTTCATTACCATCCTCGATGGCACCTTTGGAATATCTAACGTTATGACCTGGCTCCAGATAGCAGTTTATGCGCTCTATCTGATTATCACTCTCGTGGGATTTTTGCAGGTTCTTCCTGTGTTAGCTCCAGCTGCTTCAAGCCCGACGACCAGCTCACCAAAGAGCGAGTAATCGTCTGAACCGTAATTCCTAGATCCACCAAGATTTCCCCGCGGGTTGCATGTTCTATAAATTCTAGAGGCACGCCTATGGAATGAATCGGAAGAATCAATCCCTCATCGCGGAACATCTCCGATACAGTGCTGGCAATTCCACCATGTCTAATACCATCTTCAATAACTACAACGCTCTTGTATCGACGCGCCATCGTAACAAGTGATTCTGGAAGTGGCTTTACCCAGCGTGGATCAATGACTGTGACTCCAACGCCTTCGCGATAGGCCTGTGCAGCAGCTTCAACAGCCATGGTCGCCATCGATCCCACACTTATCAAGAGAATATCGGCGCTTTCACCGCGATAGAGGACATCTATTCCATCGCGTCTTTCAAATGCGGGAATATCTGTGCACACTGCGCCCTTTGGATAACGAATCAAAGAAGGGGCGTTACTAATCTCAACCGCTTCACGCAACGTTTCGCGCAGCGTTGCACCATCTCGTGGTGCCGCAACATAGAGGGTTGGAACTATGCCGGTCAAGGCAAGATCCCAGATGCCATGGTGTGAAGGACCATCATCTCCTGTGACGCCAGCACGATCTAAGACAAAAGTCACTCCCGCTTTATGCAGGGCCACATCGAGTAGAAGTTGATCGAAAGCGCGATTGAGGAAGGTCGAATAGATAGCAACAACGGGGTGTAAACCTGCAAATGCCATACCCGCAGCAGATGTGGTGGCATGCTGTTCGGCGATTCCTACATCGAAGGTGCGATCTGGAAATTCCGATTGGAATTCATCAAGTCCCGTGGGTCCTAGCATCGCGGCTGTGATTGCGACTACGTCGGGGCGTTCGTGGCCGATTGCAACTAGTTCGTTTGCGAAAACTGAGGTCCAGGATGGACCAACCTTTTTGAGTGGAAGTCCGGTCTGCGGACTGACCTTGCCAACGGCATGAAACTTCTCAGCTTCATCATTGACTGCCGGCGCATGTCCTTTGCCCTTCTCCGTTATAACGTGCACGAGAACGGGACGGCCAAAATTCTTGGCATGAGTAAAGGCGTTTTCCAGCGCTTCGATATTGTGACCATCGACCGGGCCAAAGTATTTGAGTCCGAGATCTTCAAACATGCCTTGCGGGGCGACAATATCTTTAATGCCTTTTTTGACCCCATGGAGCGTTTCGTAAATAGGTTGGCCAACGACCGGAGTGTGCTCGAGAACGCTCTTTCCCCAGTCCAGAAATTTCTCATAACCGCTCGTTGTTCGCAGCGTAGAAAGATAGGTCGCGACTCCCCCGATGGTAGGCGAGTATGAGCGTTCATTATCGTTCACGATTATTACTAATGGAAGATCGCGATTGGTTGCAATGTTATTGAGCGCTTCCCAGGCCATTCCGCCGGTAAGTGCTCCATCGCCAACTACACAGACGACAGATCTATTCTTAAT
>CAIKID010000082.1 GCA_903827345.1 uncultured Actinomycetes bacterium
AGTTCGCCGGCTGCTTTTCGCGTGAAGGTCAGACCAAGAATTTGATCGGGCGTAACAACGCCATTTGCTACCAACCAGCGGATAATCATGAAGGTGACCATCCAACACCTCCCAAGGAGTGTGTATATCTGGCGCAGATAAATGCGACAGCTCAGGAACAAAGTGTTTGATGTAATTTCCATCAGGATCGAAACGACGTCCCTGCTCTATTGGATTGAAGACTCGATAATATGGCGAGGCATCGGTACCGCAACCGGCGGTCCACTGCCATCCATGGGAATTGGATGCAACATCATTATCAATTAAATATTTCATAAAATGTTCCGCGCCATGCTGCCATTCAATATGCAGATCTTTTACCAGGAAGGATGCAACGACCATCCGTGCCCGGTTATGCATCCAGCCCTCTTCGCGCAACTGACGCATTGCAGCATCGACTATCGGGTACCCAGTCATCCCATCACACCAAGCTTTAAATTTATCGCCAGGCTCGTCGTAGCGCATGGCAGCAAACCCCGCCGCGTAGTAGTCCCGCGAAGTATGTGGATTGTGGTGCAGCACGTCGGCATAGAACTCGCGCCAGGCGATCTCCTTGCGGAAGATCTCGTGAGCTGTAGTTTGATTAAGCTCGGCAAGTAGGGTCCTTGGGTGGATCTCTCCCCAGCGCAGATGAGGGCTTAAACGGCTCGTCCCTGCTACGCCTGGGATGTTTCTCTGCTCGTCGTACTCAGACAAACCCCCCGCCTTAAAAGCGCTCCAGCGGGCCAGAGCGGCCTTCTCCCCCGCCTCTTGAATGTCCACACCTGCCGGCGTGGGCCAGGTAGGCAGATTGCGTTCAGAGCCTTCGAGTTCAACAAATTGTGGGTTGCTCGGGGCGGCGGCTGGTCCGCGCCAACCATGGCTCTGCCAGGCCCGAAAGAAAGGGGTGTAGACCCGATAGTTGGTGCCATCGGGTTTGCGCACACGGCCAGGGGCTATGGCGTAGGGAGAGCCAGCGTATTCAATGACAATCCCAGCGGATGCAATCTCTTGCTCTACGGCAACCCCATAGGGAGCAAATTCCTGTGCGGCGTGGATCGATCCGATGTCATATCGCTGCACGAGATCCTTTAAAACATCTACATGTGATCCAAATACAACTGCGAGTTTTCCGTTCACCGATTCATTCAATCGAGCTAGAGAATCTGCCAAGTAAGCGCGGCGATACGGACCGGCACGTTCGGCGACCTCATCATCCATAATAAAAAGTAGGAGCGTCTCATCAGCTGCAGAAAGGGCATCGAGTAAAGCTGGGTTATCAGCTAAGCGAAGGTCGCGTCTAAACCAGAAGAGAGATCGCGTTGCCATGCCGTTATCCTTTCATAATGCAGATCGTTAAGCAGTTTCAAGTTCGAGGTGCTCCCGGCGAAGTAAGGCGGGCCCTCTTTGATGGTCGGACTGTAGATTTTTGGGCTCCACCTACTCCTACCCCCTACATGTTGGTGACACATTATGGGCAAAATATCTTTGATAAATCCACATCTAGCCACCACCGGACATGGGAGTTGGCCGGCACCGCTAATAAGGTCGCTTCGGAACTAGGTATCCCCGCCCCTATTATTATCTCGGTCTTTCATTCAAGAAGTCCTAGCGATCCTTATGGTCGAGGTAAAGATTTAGCGCCGCAAGATTTGTTCACTGATGGAGTCGAACCAACTCTTAACTTCCCGGGAATCTGGCCAACGCCCGAACCGACATTCCCACTCTCGGAACTTCGCGGGAACGCATACTTAGAGCAGATCAGCGAAGCAATCATTCCGACCATCTGCAATTATCTAGGCCACAACCTACTTCCCGAGCACACGGCGATGATGGGCGCAAGTATGGGTGGTTTGGCATCGCTCAATGGAATTGCTCGTTATCCAGATTTATACCGAACTGCTCTCTCTTTTTCTCCACATTGGACTGTCGGCAAAGAGCCATTGGTCGAAGGGCTCATGAAATCACTCCCCAAACCCGGCAATCACAGAATCTGGATGAGTCGCGGAACAAAGTCTCATGATGCTAAGTACGGGCCTTACCAAGAGTATGCAAACAAGATAGCGCTGGCTATGGGTTATCGATACGGGCGTGATTTAGCAACGCCAATATTCAACCATACAAGTCATAACGAACGCTCGTGGGCTAGTTACGTCAATCAGTCGTTGAGATTTTGGCTGAAACGTTAATTACTTGTTTATAAAGATCTTTATTGAACTCGTTGCCGTGACGCCATAAGAATCGGTAGCAATTGTTTTCAATTGAATGACCGACTTCTTTGGGAATGTAGAAACGAGTGGGAATACACGATAAAGACCGCTGGCCTTAGGGTCGGGAGAGGACGTCGGTGAAGAATCCACTCCCAAGCTTTGCCAGGCACCTCCAGCAATTCGATACATAAAGGCAACATCAACAAAGGGAGATCCTTTGGCGGTGGCGTCAATCTCTAATTGAGTTGCTTCCATTAAATCAGG
>CAIKID010000083.1 GCA_903827345.1 uncultured Actinomycetes bacterium
TCCAAAGGCGATCGCAGAAGTTGCCACCATACACATCGATTAATCACCTCTAACCCTTTATGGCGGCCTCTGCGAAATTGGGAGGTCGCCATAAGGCGTTTTAAGAGACTATTAGGAAACGCTTTGGGAAAAAGCGCGCACACATTCGTGGATATCTTCTTGCGAATGTAGCGCTGAGAGTTGAATGCGAATCCGGGCTTTACCCAACGGAACTACGGGGTAGGAAAATGCAACTGCGTGAATTCCTTGAGTGTGTAGCTTCTGCGCAACTCCAAGGGCTTGCGCCTCAGTTGAAAACATCACCGGAACAATTGGATGCTCTCCTGGCAGCAATGTGAAGCCCGCCGCCTGCATCAATTCACGAAATAGTTTTGCGTTGGAACGCAGAGCAGCTCTCAGCTCGTTACTAGTGCTGACCAATTCCAGCGCCTTGAGTGATCCTGAAACCACAGCAGGTGGAACGGAATTAGAGAAGAGGTAAGGCCGCGCCTTTTGCCGCAAGATATCCACGATCTCTCGGCGCGCGCTGATGTAACCACCGGATGCACCCCCCAGGGCCTTACCGAGAGTTCCTGAAATTATGTCGACCTGATCGGAAACTCCAAAGTGCTCTGGAGTCCCAGCGCCAGTTGCTCCCATAAATCCCACTGCGTGAGAATCATCGACCATGACCAACGCGTTGTATTTGGCGGCTAGAGCGCAGATCTCGGGGAGTGGAGCTAAATAGCCATCCATGGAAAAGACACCGTCGGTCACAATTAATCTGCGTCGAGCCGATTGTGATTCAATTAATTGCTTTTCTAAATCGGCCATATCGCGATTCCTATAGCGAAAGCGCTTCGCTTTGGAGAGGCGAATACCGTCAATGATTGATGCGTGATTGAGTTCGTCCGAGATAATCGCGTCTTCTTCTTTCATCAACACTTCGAAGATTCCGCCATTGGCATCAAAGCAGGAAGGAAAGAGGATGGTGGCCTCTTGGCTTAAAAACTTGGTTAGTTGTGACTCCAACTTGAGGTGGAGATCTTGGGTGCCACAGATGAATCGCACGCTGGAAAGTCCATAGCCATGCTCATCAAGACTGACTTTAACCGCGGCGATAATCGCCGGATGGTTCGATAATCCCAAATAATTGTTCGAGCAAAAGTTGAGAAAGGATTTGCCGTCAATGATTACGTGAGAACCCTGGGCTGAGGTTATTTCAGTTTCAGACTTGGTGGTTCCAGCTTTATCTATTTCGCTTAATTCATTGAGAAGTTGCGCACGAATATTTTTATACACGCTAGCTCCAGTCCAAAACTATCTTGCCCGCGTTAGACATGGATGCGATGCGGAAGGCCTCTTCCCAATCGGTGTAGCGCATTTTGTGAGTGATCACAGGCGAGATGTCGAGCCCCTTCTTAATCATCGCGGTCATGGCGTACCAAGTTTCGAACATCTCGCGGCCATAAATTCCTTTGATCGTCACCATGTTGGTGATTACCTTGGCCCAATCAATCTCAATTGGCTTGCTTGGTAAACCAAGAAGCGCGACGCGAGCACCGTGTCCGACAAATTCCAAAATTTGGGGGAGCGCAGCCGGACTGCCACTCATTTCGAATGCCACGTCAAAGCCTTCGGTCATGCCCAGCGTTTTCATAACGTCGCCTAGATTTTCATGAAGAACGTTTACGGCGATATCTACTCCCATAGACCGGGCAAGGGTAAGGCGATCTTCCGAAATATCGGTTATGACGATGTAACGTGCGCCTGCAAAACGAGCCACCTGCGCCGCCATTATTCCAATCGGGCCCGCACCAGTTATAAGTACATCCTCACCTACAAGCGGAAATGAAAGTGCCACGTGAACTGCATTACCGAGCGGATCAAAGATGGCAGCTAAATCTGGGTCCATGCCTGCTTCATGCTTCCAGACATTTGATTCTGGCATGCAGATGAATTCTGCGAATGCGCCATCTCGATTAACGCCAATTCCAACGGTGTTCATACATAAATGACGCCGACCGGCGCGGCAGTTGCGGCAGAGATTGCAGACGATGTGACCTTCGCCAGATACAAAGTCGCCGACTTTAACACTAGTGACTTCTGCACCAACTTCGACGACAGTTCCGCTAAATTCGTGGCCAGGAGTGATTGGAACTTTTATGGTTTTGCTGGCCCAGGCATCCCAGGATTGAATATGTAGATCCGTTCCGCAGATACCCGTGCGAAGTACTCGAATTTTTACCTCTCGAAGGTCGGGTGAAGGCTCTGGCACATCAACCAGTACAAATCCTGGCTTCTCTTCGATTTTGCGCAGAGCCTTCATAGAAACTCCTTCGGTTGCCCGAAGTCTACTTTGCTTACATAGGGATTGCTTCGAAGATCCTGATTCCAGCTGCGTTTGGACAAGTTTTTGCCAGCTCTGCGGCTTGATCGATATCTGTAGCGTTGATGAGGGAATATCCTCCGACTAGATCCGTAAAGGAAGATAACTTCGTAACGGCCCCACCCTTCACCAAGGTCCCACCATCAAAGGGATTGCCAACATCGATGAGGTGCTCACCGATCGCCCCAAACCAAGCCATCCAATCCTCGTCAGTATCTGATCCCCGCTCTGGAGTCGCGTTGTAAATAAATAAGAATTTCTTCATCTCTTCTCCTTCTCCTTTTTAAGTTTCTTTTTAAATTCAACGGTTTGCGCATAATTTTCCAGCGTCTCTGTTCCACCATCCCAGTGAGCTTGAAATTCGGTGACCCAATCCTGGATCTCCCGCATCGATGCGCGATTTAAAGTAAGAAAGGTGACCCTTCCCGACTTTTTGCGAGTGACCATGCCAGCTTCTACGAGCAGGTTTACATGTTTGTGAATAGCCTGCAGCGAAAGATTGCGCTGTAATGCAAGATCGCTAATAGAGACCGGTTGCAGGCCGAGCAGGGAGATGATCTCTCTACGATGGGCGTTGCCCAGTGCGTCGAAGACAAGATCTAAGTTGAGGTGGAGCGCGGTGGTCTTCATCAACACTTAACTTAAAGGTTAAGTGTTTTGCTGTCAAGGATTTAGCAGTTAGCTTTCGAAGATTTTCGCGCGGGTTGGGAGATGTTGAGAGATTTAAGAATCTCTTTGGCTACCGCAGTGAGCGAGTAATACGACCATTTGCCGCGTTGGGAGCGTTCCAGAAGTCCAGCCTCAACGAGTATGCGCAGATGATGACTGACCGTCCCTTGAGTGAGTCCCGTATCTGGGGTTAAGTCGCAGACACAGGCTTCCGCCCCGGCGCTCACTGCCACATTAATGATCAGGTCGAGTCGAGTGGGATCGCCCAGTGCTTTAAATTGTGCCGCGAGCGAGGTGACCTCGGCGGGGGACTTGGTGAGCGACACGGCGACTGACATGGGTCAATCATACATTGACATTCATCAATTTGAGCACTAATTTACGCATTGACAAATATCAATAGGAGGAAATCATGGCTCAAGATATCGAAATTGGTGGCAAGTGCCAGGTCTGCAAGTGCGATCCCTGCTGTTGCGCCATCCCCTGCTGCTAATTGCGTAGGTCTAACTACTTAGCCGAGTTTCTTGGCACGGGATTATTGGTCGCCGCAGTTGTCGGCTCCGGCACGATGGCGACCAATATGAGTTCAGATCGTGGGGTTGAGCTCCTGATCAA
>CAIKID010000084.1 GCA_903827345.1 uncultured Actinomycetes bacterium
ATCAGTCGTGGCAACGGTCGCAAATTTTTAAGATCGTCCCATAACCCAACTAAGCCAAGCAGGAGCGCAGGCGCCAAGACCGATGTCTCTAGCCCAAAATTCTTTGCCGAAAACTCTTTGGCAAAGAGAGCAGCGTAAGAGACGGCGATTGTGCCGATAATGATTGCCAATCCCCCCAGATATGGAACTGGCTCTGCATGGGATTTGTGGCTGGCATTAGGAAGGTCGTAATACTCTCGGGAAATTGCAAAGCGTCGAAAGTACGGGGTCAGCATCCCGACGGCGAGAAAGGAAGAGCCCCCAAGCAAAAAGTACTGCCAGATGAATATCTTCACTCTGTGATCAACGCCCACGGTCCTAGCATCTGAGAAGTATCGCCGCATCGCCCTCCTCAATCAACACACGCCAGGCCGCTAAAAGAGGAGCAAGAGCCTAGTTTCCCTCTCTCTCGCGCTGGCATGCCTGTAAACTCAAACTATGGCGAATCGAAAAAACCAAAAGCGTAAGCCGAACAACCAGAGCCCTAAAGTCGAGGCAACCAAGAAGAGCCCGATCAACTTCCACAAATCCAGTGAAAAAATAGGAAACGCCTTTGAAGATAGAAGAGCGATGCGTTGGCTCATCTGGGGCGGTGCGTTCACCACTTTGGTGATGTGGCTCGCGCTCAATGATCCCTTTAACGCCCCGAAGAGTTGGGCTCTATCAATCTCGGCCTTCTGGTTATTCGGGTGGTTGATATTTAATTTCAAGAATTACATTCAAGATAAAACTTTACGACAGGCATCCATTCTCACGGCCATCTTCGTCATCACTCTTGTGGCAGCATGGCTGGCTACTGATAACAAATTTGTCGGCTTCTTTGGTCAGTATGGACGCAAGACTGGTTTATTAGAGTACTTCTCCTTCTTGGTCTTCTTCCTGGTGTCTGCCTATTTAATTCGCTTGCACCGTACCAAGATCCTAGAAAACACCGTCGTCTTTTTGGGTACAACTCTTGGCATATACGGTTTCTTTCAACACTACAAGATTGATTTTATAAAGTGGAACTATCTTTATAACTCGGTACTCGGCACCATGGGAAATCCCGACTTTGCCGGAGCAATCATGGCAATTCTTCTCGTACTCAATTTTGGAGTAGCGATTGCAGATAAGCATGAATTGTGGCTACGTGCAGTAGCAGGTTTTAACGTTCTGCTTCTTGCAATCGTCATTGTCTTTTCGCAGGTGCGTCAGGGGTTACTCTCTGCAGCGCTCGGCCTGGCCTTTATATCTCTCATCTGGGTTTACCAACGCAATAAGAGAGCATCGCTCATTCTCACCGGAGTATCGATATTTGCCGGCATCGGTGTCATCGCAGGCATGCTCAACGTCGGACCGCTCACCAGATTCTTCTACAAAGTTTCCGTAACATACCGTGGCGATTATTGGCGCGCAGCGCTCCACATGTTCATGCACCACCCACTCTTTGGAGTTGGCCTCGATCGATACGGGGCGTACTTTCGCCAGTATCGCGATGCCACGCAATCCCTTCGTCGCGGACCGATAACCGTGGCCGATGCTGCTCACGACGTTCCACTCCAACTTGCTGCAACTGGTGGCATCCTTGTCCTCCTTGCATTCTTAGCCATAACTGGTTTTACGCTTTGGCGCGGCATAGTTGCACTGCGTAAAACTCAAGGGTCAACCCAGATTTTGGTGGCAGTAATCTTTGGTTCATGGCTTACCTACCAAGCTCAATCACTCATCTCCATCGACAATATCGGCATCGCCATCTGGGGATACATATTGGGAGGTGCCGTTGTGGGTATCTCTATCCTGCCGGAATCCGAAGAGCCCAAGAAAGCAACCCCATCACAGGCACAGCCAGTCATCTCAACATTCTTAGCAATAGCTCTTCTGGTGGTTTCCTTCCTCTTCTTTCAATCCGAGAAATCAATGCATTTCCTAAACTCAATAGTGCCTCCCAAGAACCCTAAGTTGCTCAAGCAATATGAGTTCTACGTAAATCAGCCGGTCTCTTATATCTTTAAAGACCCTTCATTTGTCCTCAACACCGCACAGGACTACCAGCGAGTTGGAGATACAGCAAAAGCAATTTCGGTATTCAAAGGTTTGATAGCTAACGACTCACGCAACACGGATGCCCGCAGCGCCCTATCAACAATCTATGCAACGCAAAAGAATTGGCAAGGTGCAATAACCCTTGATCAAGAAATGGTAAAGCTTGATCCGTTCAATCAAATAACTCTTCTCCAACTGGGTCGCGATGAAAAGTCCTCCGGCGATCTAACTGCTGCAAAAGCAGTAATCCCACTCATCAATGCATTCGCACCTAATAGCACCGAAGCCAAACAAGCTTTAACAGAATTTGGTCAATAAGTATGAAAGTTGCAATCGTTGGGCAAGGCTATGTAGGCCTACCGCTGGCAATCGCCGCTGCTAAGGCTGGACACAACATTGTCGGAATTGATACCAACCCCAACCAGATCGCGCTTCTCGCAAAAGGTATATCTCCGATTGGAGATATCTCGGATGCAGATATCTCAACCGTGATCTCGACCAAGCAGTACCAGGCAACTGATAACTTTCAATCTCTAAACAATGCGGAAATCGTCATCATCTGTGTACCAACACCTCTCGATGACTCCTACAACCCAGATCTCTCTCATCTAGAAGCCGCCCTCAAATCAGTAACGCCACACCTGGCTCCCAATTCTTTAGTCATCATCGAATCAACTGTTGCTCCGGGCACAACAAGAACTTTTGTCGCCGACTTGCTCAATACTGCGGGCATTCCTTTCGATCTTGCCTATTCACCCGAAAGAATTGATCCAGCGAACACCACCTGGAATGTCACCAACACCCCAAAACTTGTCGCTGGGCTAACCGAAGCAGCAACTAAGCGAGCATCTGCTTTCTACCAATCCTCCGTCGTGACAGTCACCACCGGCTCTTCG
>CAIKID010000085.1 GCA_903827345.1 uncultured Actinomycetes bacterium
CAACCAGGTTGAAGCCCAGTTGCTCCATATAACCAGTCAACTGCGCCTTGTCGTAGTAATCGGTAACTACTTTGGAGCCTGGTGCAAGAGTGGTCTTTACCCAAGGCTTAGAACGCAGCCCCTTTTCGACCGCCTTCTTTGCAAGCAGAGCGGCACCGATCATGACCGATGGGTTTGATGTATTTGTGCATGATGTGATTGAAGCAATCGCTACTGCGCCATTAGATATCGATGTCGCTTTGCCGTTGACCGAAACATCAATCGCCGTGCGAGCACTATTCTGGCTGAGATAGGTAGGGATGATTTCGTTGAAGGCTTTTTTAGAGTTGGTGAGCGAGATGCGATCTTGTGGTCGCTTCGGTCCAGAGATCGAAGGTACAACTTCGGCTAAATCAAGTTCTACATACTCGGAGAAACGCGGCTCGATCGCAGGATCGTGCCAGAGGCCATTGCGCTTCGCATACTTCTCGACAAGTTCAATTTGATCTCCACTGCGACCGGTAAGGGTGAGATAGCGGAGCGTCTCATCATCGATAGGGAAGATTGCGCAAGTCGATCCATACTCAGGTGACATATTTCCGATGGCGGTGCGATTTGCCATGGGCAAGGCAACTACGCCTGGACCGTAAAATTCTACAAACTTTCCGACAACGCCGTGTTTACGCAGACGTTCGGTAATCGTCAAAACTAGATCAGTGGCGGTGGTTCCTACAGGTAACTGACCTTTGAGTTTGAATCCGACAACGCGAGGGATCAACATGGAAACTGGTTGGCCAAGTAGGGCAGCTTCTGCTTCAATTCCGCCGACGCCCCAACCCAAAACGCCAAGTCCATTGACCATGGTCGTATGTGAATCAGTACCAACGACTGTGTCTGGGTAGGCGCGGAGAGTCCCGTCTACAGTACGAGTCATAACGACGCGGGCCAGATATTCAATATTTACTTGATGAACAATTCCGGTTCCAGGCGGGACAACCTTAAATTCATCAAATGCGCTCTGCCCCCAACGTAGGAAGCGATAACGCTCCTTGTTGCGTTGGTATTCAATATCGGTGTTCTCTTCAAATGCGGTAGTCGTACCGAATATGTCGGCGATGACAGAGTGATCGATAACTAGCTCTGCGGGGGCAAGAGGATTGACCTTCGAAGGGTCTCCCCCTAAATCAGCAATTGCCTCACGCATGGTGGCGAGGTCGACGATGCAGGGAACGCCAGTGAAATCTTGCATGATGACGCGGCCAGGTGTGAATTGAATTTCAGTGTCGGGCTCAGCAGTGGGATCCCACTGGGCTAGCGCCTTAATCTGACTCGCAGTGATGTTCGCACCATCTTCAGTGCGCAGCAGATTTTCTAAGAGCACCTTGAGGCTGAAGGGGAGGGTAGTTGCGCCCTCCAAGCCGGTGATTTCGAAGATTTCGTAGGAGTTGCCAGCAACATCAAGTGTGCTCTTTGCGTTAAAGGAATTTTTGCTCATCGTGGCTAAATCCTAGCCCACCCTGATAAACCCCTCCCGAAGGAATCCGCTAGGCAGGGATGAAACGCGCCACACACTCGACGTGCTGAGTCTGCGGAAAGAGGTCATAGCCGATTAAATAATCCATCCGATAACCAGATGCGAGGAGAAGCTTTGCATCGCGCGCTAGCGAGGCAGGGTCACAGGAGACGTAGACGATCGCCCTTGGGTGGGTGCGGGTCATCACCGTGATGACCTCTTCACCGGCGCCGGTTCTCGGTGGGTCGAGCAGAATCACATCAGGATCAGAGATCTTGGGTAGGCGAAATTCGACCGTTCCAGGGTGGATCTCGACATTCTTCGCCCCTTTGAAAATCTTCTGGGCATCGCCTATCGCGCGGCGATCAGCTTCGATGAGATGAACCTTTCCGTTCGCGCCGACCTGAGCGGCCATGGCGGCCGTGAAGAGTCCTACTCCCCCATAAAGATCGCAGACCACTTCACCCGCTTGCAGTTCCAATTTTGAGATGACCTCGGCGATGAGAGTTGCGGGAGCCTTGGAATGTGCCTGCCAGAAACTCTGTGGAGATATTTGATAGGTAAACCCATCGACCTTCTCAACGAGCTGCGTCGGCCCAGAAATACTTCTGCCAGCCCTGGTAACACTTACCTGCCCCGTACTTGTCGATGCGACCGCGATGCGATCATCACCATTCCAACGACGCTGCGAAAGCGCAGCCACGTTCATCGCAGAATCTGCGATCACGCAATCATTGATCTCAATGACATCGTTGCTCCGAGCGCCAAAAAAACCAATCCGGCCAGTGTCCCCGACAGCGAAATCCATTCTGGTTCGCCAATGCAAACCATCAGAGGGTTCAACTGCGAGAACTTCACATTGCACGTCAATTCCCCCCATTCGAGAGAACTGCTCCACGATAACTTGAGCTTTGAGAACCCGCTGATAATCGAGATCTATATGTTGGAAATCGCATCCACCGCATCCACCAGGACGGGCATATTCGCAGGGAGCCGAAATCCGGTGTTCGGAGGGAGTAAGTATTTCAATTGCATCCCCTCGGGCCATTTTGGAGTTAACCGATGTGATCTCGACCAAAGCTCGCTCGCCGGGGATGCCATAGCGCACAAAGACAACCTGGCCCTCAAAACGCGCGACGCAATGCCCACCGTGTGCGATTTTCTCGATATCAACAGTTACCTGCTGGCCAACTACTAAACGTTCACCCGTAGGTACTGCTGCATCCATTGCTCAATTCTATGCTCCTTCGGGGGGCCCTCGATCCTAACCACGGCCCGAGACTGTGGTGTAAGTTCTTCCCCGTGCATGTAGTCATCATGGGTTGTGGACGCGTAGGTTCTGGCTTATCCAAGGCTTTAGAGGCCGCGGGGCATTCTGTCGCCGTTATTGATCAAAATCGTGAAGCCTTCCGTAGGCTTGGACCAAATTTCAAGGGCCGCACCATCGCGGGAGTTGGATTTGATCAAGATATCCTGCTTGAAGCTGGGATCGAAAACGCCGCTGCCTTCGCTGCAGTCTCCAATGGTGACAATTCAAATATTCTTGCGGCGCGCGTTGCCCGCGAACGCTATAACGTTCCAAATGTCGTCGCCCGTATATATGACCCAGAGCGCGCCGAAATTTATCAGCGTCTCGGAATTCCGACGGTTGCGACTGTTCTGTGGACCACGGATCAGATGATGCGCCGATTGGCACCTGAAGGATCGCAATCCGAATGGCGTGATGCAAGTGGCACCGTTCAACTCTGTGAAGTCGCCCTGCACCGTTCTTGGTTTGGCCGCCCTGCACTTCTCATTGAAGAGGCGACCGGTGCGCGTGTGGCATTTATTACTCGTCTGGGAGAAGGTCTCATCCCAAATAGTCATACAGTTTTGCAAGAGGGTGATCTCGTCCATGTCATTCTCATGGAGACGGATCGTTCGA